>SVKR01000039.1 GCA_015068365.1 Oscillospiraceae bacterium | reverse complement strand
TCAGTTCCGGGAACTCGTTGAGAACGTCCGTCATCTCGTTGCCGCGCTCGCCGCAGCCGATGTAGACCACGATGTCCACGTCGGACCACTTGGCCAGGGCGTGCTGCATAACGGTCTTGCCGGAGCCGAAGGGGCCGGGGATGGCCGCCGTGCCGCCCTTGGCGATGGGGAACATGGTGTCCACGATGCGCTGGCCGGACTGCAGCGGGCGGTCGGGCATGAATTTCTTGTTGTAGGGGCGGTTGACGCGCACAGGCCACTTCTGCATCATGGTCAGGGGGATCTCCTTCCCCTCCGCTTCCAGGACGCAGACGGTGTCCTCCACGGTGAAGGAGCCCTCCTCGATGCGCTTGACCTTGCCGGAGATGCCGTTGGGCACCAGGATGCGGTGCTCGATGGCGCTGGTCTCCTGCACTGTGCCGATGATGTCGCCGGCGATGAGTGCGTCGCCCACCTTGACGGAGGGGTGGAAATCCCACTGCTTGCTGCGGTTCAGCGCCGGAACGTCGATGCCGCGGGCGATGGTGCTGCCGGTCAGCTCGCGGATCTCGGTCAGCGGGCGCTGGATGCCGTCATAGATGCCCTCCAGCATGCCGGGGCCCAGCTCCACGGACAGCGGCGCGCCGGTGGTGATGACCTCCGCGCCGGGGCCGAGGCCGGTGGTCTCCTCATAGACCTGGATACTGGCCTGGTCGCCGGTCATGTTCAGGATCTCGCCGATGAGGTGCTGATGACCGACGCGGACCACGTCCGAGACGTTGGCTTCGGCAAGGCCGTCCGCGACCACGAGCGGGCCGGCGACCTTGATAATTTTACCACTCATTCAAACTCTTTTCCTTTCTAAGAAGGTATCGGACTTACAGGATGTTGGAGCCGACCGCCTTTTCGACGGCCTCCTGCAGCGCGCTCTGGCCCAGTCCGATGGGGCCGTCCCGGCCGGGGATCAGGATGATGGCCGGCGAGGGGCGCTCGTCATATTTCCGGATATCCGCCAGGATGGGGGCCGCCACGGTCTCTTCCATGTAGATGATGGCGTACTCGTCCTCCCGGGGCTTGGTGATCTCATGCAGCGTTTTGCGGGCCTGCTCCGGGCTGTCCACCTCATAGGTGTCCAGACCCAGCGCCTTGAAGCCCACGACGCTGTCGCTGCCGCCGATGACCGCAATTTTAAACATAGCTCTCACGCAGCCTTTCTCTCAGCTTCGCCTCGGGGATGCCCATGCGTTTCCCCGTCAGGATGATGCGCAGCGAGGTGATCTCGTTTTCCAGGGCGGAGAGGTATTCGACGATGACCTCCTGCCCGAAGGGGACGAAGCAGCTTTTCAGCACATAATCCCGCAGGGCGTTGTCCGCTTCCTTTTCAAACTCGGTCATCCCGGCGGCGGCCGCTGCCTTGCCGAAGACGGTGGGGGCGTAAAGCCGCGCCAGGTCCTCCCTGCTGTCAAGGGCAGCGCGCAAATCGTCCAGCGAAACGGTGCCGCCCTCGATCAGGGCGCTTTGCAGCAGCTCCTCGCGCCGCTCCAGCCCGAAGGTGCGCAGGGCGCTGCGGAGGTTGGCTTTGTCGATCTGCAGCCGGACATAGTCCACGATGTAGGCTTTGCCGCTTTTCTTCGCCTCCCGAAGCTGCTCGGCGAAAAAGGCCTTATCCAGAATGTAATCGGCGATCTGGGGGTTGCCCGTGCGGGCCAGGGCGCTTTTCGCCTCGCGTATCGCGGCGGCGTAAGCCTCCGGCAGTGCGCCGGAGCCGGTCTCCGACTGGTAGACCTCCAGGATCTGCTCCGGGGTGAAGCGGGCCGCGTCCGACAACAGGTCGGCGTCGGTCTCGGCGTCCCCCATGCTTTTCACGATGACCTTGGCGTTGTGATAGCCATATCGCATGCGAAACAGGTCCAGCACCGAAACATCCGGCGCCAGCTCGGCGATCTCCGCCAGCTCCCGGGCGCGGAACGCGGCCAGGGCGGCATTGATGCCGGCGACGTCCATGCCGGACATGTCCTCATAGCCGCTCTCCTGTGCGATGCGGCAGGCGTCGGCAAAGGAGGGCTCCGCCAGCATCCGCTCCAGCTTCGCGCCGGAGAGCATTTTGGCCTCCTTGGCGCGGAGAATGGCAGAAAGGCAGATAAACCGGTTGTCTTTGATTTTCTTGGACAAGTTCGTTTCCTCCTAAGTCGGATTCTTATGCGAACAGGATTTCCGCGACCTGCGAGGCCAGCTCGCTGCGGCGCAAAGACACCAGCGTTTCCACGGCGCAGTTGACCTCAATGTTCCCCTGCCGGACGATGACGCCGCCGGAGATCTCCCGCGTTTCAGCGGAGACCTTCAGCGCGCCGGGGATGCCCTTCTTCTCCAGCAGGGCGTTGGCGGACTTCGCCACCTCGTCGCCCACGGCGGCCTTGTCCCGGGCGTTGAAGATCAGCTCTTCGCTTCCCGTGGCGGCGGCTGCGGCGGCCTGCCCGGCCAGGAAGGGCACATACTGCTCCTTCGGCAGCTGGGCCAGCTTTGCCGCGGCATCGTCAAAGGCCTTGGCCACCATCTCCTGTTTGAAGGCGAGGATGGACTTTTTGGCCTCCATCTCCGCGGCGCTGCCCAGGCGCTGCAGGCGCGTTTCCGCAGCCTTCACGCCCTCGGCCAGGCGGCTTTGATATTCCTCCTGGGCCTTGCGCTGGTACTCCGCGGTGATCTCGTCGCAGCGGGCCTTGGTGTCGGCGTTCAGCGCGGCGATCTCCGCCTCGGCGTCCGCCACAAGGCGGCCGGAGATTTTTTCGATTCCGTTCATAATCGCTCTTCCTTTCCCGTGATCTTCGCTCGTCGATTCGGATTAGCCGGCGGCGTTCAGGATCATCAGGAAGGAGGCCAGCAGGGACAGAATGGCGTAGAACTCAACGGTGATGCAAAGGATCATGCCCTTGGACCAGTCGTCGGGCTTCTTGGCCAGAATGTTGATGGAGGCGACAGCCACGCGGCCCTGGGCCGGCGCGGAGAGCAGGCCGCCCAGCGCGATGGGCAGGCAGGCCATGAAATAGCGCACGCCGGTGGCGACGCTCATGCCGGCGGCGGTGCCGTTCAGCGCGCCCATCTGCAGCATGGCGAAGAACCAGATGACCAGGCCATACAGGCCCTGGGTGCCGGGGATGACCTGGAGAATGAGGGCTTTACCGAACTTGCTGGGGTCCTGGGAAATGAGGCCTGCGCCGGCCTCGCCGGTCATGCCGGTGCCCTTGGCAGAGCCGATGCCGGGGAGCACTGCAGCCAGCGCAGCGCCGAGCATGGCGATGGCGAAACCGCCCATGGTGTCGAGAAGATTCATTTTGATTTCCTCCTGCGAATTATTGTTTATTTTAGTTTTTTACTTGACGACGTTATAATACTTGGACTTGATGGCCAGCGGGGCGAAAGGCCTGCCGCCCGCCACATAGAACTTGTTGAAAAACTCCAGGCACTGCAGACGCAGGTCATGCACATAGCAGCCCAGCAGGTTCAGCCCGAAGTTCAGCGTGTTGCCGATGAGGCAGATGGGGATGAACACCAGCAGGCTGCCGGGCATGGCGCCGAGGGTGTTGAACACCTGGGCGATGACGCTGCCGGCCAGCATCAGTGCCATCAGACGGGCATAGGACAAAATGTCGCCGAACCAGCCGGTCAGGTCGCTGTAGATGCCGGAGAAGATGGCGGTGAGCTTGCCGATGCCCTTGCCGCTGCGGCTCTTGCCGTAGCAGTACAGCAGCAGCGCGATGATGAGCACCACGGGGATGCCGTTCACGGTGCCGATCTTCAGCACGGCGCAGGCCGCGCCGATGAAGACCACCCACATTGCGCCTTCTTCCCAGATGGCGTCCGCCAGCTGGCCCTTGCGGGTTTTCATCACGAAAGAGATGACCATGCCGGTCACCAGGTGGATGAAGCCCAGGATCATCGCGCCGACAAGCACCTTGACGGTGTCGTTCAGCGGGTCGATGAGCGCCGGGAAGCCCTCCCAGGTGCTGCTCGGGTTGATCAGCCGGACGATCCACTTCGGCGCGTCGCCGAAAAGGCCGCCGGTGAAGATGCCCATGACAAAGGTGGCAAAGCCGCCCTCCAGCATCAGCTCCCCGAAGTAGCGCATGAAGCCCTCGGTGGGTCTCTTCTTCCACATAATGAGACCGCCGATGATCATCATGATGAGGCCGTAGCCCATGTCCGCCATCATGATGCCGAAAAACAGGATGAAAAACGGCGCCATCAGCGGGTTGGGGTCCACCGTGCCGTACTGGGGCAGGGAGTACATGTTGGTGACCATGTTCAGCCCGTCGGTCAGCCGGTTGTTCTTCAGCCGCACCGGCACGTCCGGATACTCCTCCTCCGCCGGGTCGGCGAACTCATAGGCGCAGTCCATGGCCTCCAGCGTTTTGGTGATCTCCGCCTCCCGCTCGGCCACGGCCCAGCCGTCCAGCAGCAGGGCGTTTTCCGTCAGAAGCAGCTTGCCGGTCTCCTCGGCGCAGTCGGTGTCCGCGCCGGCCCGGTCGAAGCAGATGCGGAAGCCCTCCCGGTACTGGGCGGATTCGGCGATGCGGGCCTCGGTGGCGATGCGCTCCGTGCCGATGGCGCGGATGCGCTCTTCCGCTGCGGCGATGCCCTCCGCCGCCGTGCCGGTCACATTGCCGAAGGCGGGCGGGGTAAAGCCGTAGGCGCGCAGCACGGTCTGCACCGCGCTCTCCTCCTCCCGGAGGAAGAAGACGATCAGATAGTGGGCCACGTTGTCGGCGCTGACTTCAATGATCTCGGAAGCCTCCGCCGCCTCGGTCAGCTCCCTGGAAAAGGCATCCATGCTGGTGCTGCCCGCAACGGTGCCGAACTGGGCGGCCACGTGCCGCGTTCCGGCATAGTCCAGCGGCGCGCCGCAGCCCCGCCAGGGCTCCAGAGCGTCGATGGCAAGGCGTTCCTTCGCCTCAGCCGTGTCCAGGGCGCGCAGCTGCTCCTCCAGGGCGATGAGGTCCTTCGCGGCAACCAGCAGCTCCGCCTGGCGCGTGTCGTCCATCAGGTCGCTCTGCCGGATCTCCGGCTTGGGCGAGAGCATGGGCGTTTTCACAGGCACACGCCGGTCCAGGATGGCAATGGCGTCGGCAAAGGTCTGCCGCCGCGTCCGGGCGCCGGCCACGTCGCCCGTGGCGCGGGAGACCAGCGCGGCAGTCTGGGGATCGTCCAGCAGCGCGTCTTGTTCCTTCAGCTCCACGCAGCCCAGCAGCAGCAGCGCGCGCATCAGCTCTTCGCGCTGGGAAGCCGCCGCGATGACCTGGAGCTTTTTCATTCTCTCAATTGCCATCAGCTGTTCACGATCCTTTCAACGATCAGGTCCACGGCCTGCTGCGCCTTGCTCTCCGCCTTGGCACGCATCACCGCTTTGCGGTTTTCGTTGCTGCTGGCAAGCTCCAGGGCGTCGGCCTTGGCCTTCTCGTCTGACTGTCTGGCAAGCGCTTCGATCTCCTCCGCCGATTTCTTCACGGCATCGGCGATCAGTCGCTCGCCCGCCTCCCGGGCGTCCGCTATGCTCTGCTTTGCCGCGGCGGCGGCGTCCGAGCGCATGCGGCGGACAGTTTCCTCAGCGGCAGCCAGGGTTTCCATAGCTTCAAGGGACACACAAACACCTCCTACTCTCCGGTTTTGAGGGAGTTCCCCCCTGCGCATGCACTGCACCGCGCGCGGCGGCGTGGATACAGTGAACGCATTTTCGTTATTGTATAAAATTTCGTGGATTTTTTCAAGGTCTTTTCCGCCGGAAGCGCAAGTTTTTTCCGCTCCGCCGCCTTGGGCGGAAAAGGACTTGCCTTTCTCCGCCGGAATATGTATAATAATGTCTCGAATTGAAGGCGGCTTTGCCACGGCGCAGTCGGCGGCAGGGCCCGGATCGGAGGAACATCGCTATGGCCGAGGTCGTTTACAAGCGCCGTTTTGGTGACCGAAAGGAAGGACGCCAGCTGCGCTCCCTCTCCCCGTTTTATAAATTCATCCCCTACATCATGGCGAAGAAAAACGACGCCAGCAACCTCTTCTCGGATTCCCTTGAGATCAGCGAAACCGAGGCCTGGATCCGCGAAAAGCGCCACAGCGGCTGGAAGAGCCTTGGCATGCTGCACCTGTTCATCGCCGCCTATGTGCGCACCTGCGCCCACTGCCCCGGCGTCAACCGCTTCATCAGCGGACAGAAGATCTTTGCCCGCCGGAACATTCAGGTGGTGATGACCGTCAAGCGCTCCATGAGCGCCGACGCGGAGGAGACCACCATCAAGGTGGACCTGGAGCCCACCGACACCGTCTTTGACGTCTACCGCAAGCTGGGCGAAAAGGTGGAGGAGATCAAGGCCAACGACGGCGAGAACAACACCGAGCAGGTCGCCGGAGCGTTATGTAAACTTCCGGGCCTGTTTCTGAAGTTTGCCCTGTGGCTGATCAATGTCCTGGACTATTTTGACCTTCTGCCCCAGTTCGTGCTGGACGCCAGTCCCTTCCACGGCAGCATGATTATCACGGACCTGGGCTCCTTCGGCATGCCCCCCATCTATCACCATATATATAATTTCGGCAACCTCTCCACCTTTGTGGCCTTCGGCGCCAAGCGCCGCGCCGTGGAGCTGGACCGCAGCGGCGCGGTGGTGGAGCGCAAGTACATGGACTATCGCATCACGATGGACGAGCGCATCGTGGACGGCATGTACTATGCCAACGCGCTGAAATACCTGAAATATTACATGACCCACCCCGCCGCGCTGGAGCTGCCGCCGGAGCAGGTCAATGAGGATGTGTTCTGATGAACTTCCAGATCCTTTACGCCCTGGAGGACATCCGCACGCCCTTCCTTGACACGGTGCTGGGCGCCATCACCTATCTGGGCAATGAATATGTGTTCATGGTGCTGGCCATCATCCTTTACTGGTGCGTCAGCAAAAAGTGGGGCTATTACATGCTGGCCGTGGGATTTTTCGGCACGGTGGCGAACCAGTTTGCCAAGATCGTCTGCCGGATCCCCCGCCCCTGGGTGCGCGACCCCGGTTTTACCATCGTGGAAAGCGCCCGCGCCGCTGCTGAGGGTTACTCTTTCCCCAGCGGCCACACCAACAGCATCGTGGCCGCCTTCGGCTGCATCGCCCTCATCGTCAAAAAGCGTTGGGTGCGCATCGTCTGCATCGTGGTCATCGTGCTGGTGGCCTTCTCCCGCATGTATCTGGGCGTCCACTACCCCACGGACGTTGCCTTCTCCCTGGTGGTGGGGGGGATCCTGGTGTTCGCCGCCTACCCCATTTTTGCCAAAGCCGATGAAAAGCCGGAATGGGCGGCCGCCACCCTCGCGGTCCTGACCTTTCTCAGCCTCGCCTTTACCGTCTATGTGGACCACTACCCCTTCCCCGCCGACACCGACCCGGCGAACCTGGCCCACGCCGTCAAAAACGGCTGGACGCTCACCGGCTGCGGCCTTGCCATGCTCGTCAGCATGTGGCTGGACCGGCGCTATCTCCGCTTTGAGGTGGAGGCCCCCCTCTGGGCCCAGATCGTCAAGACCGCCGTGGGTCTGGGGCTGCTGCTGGCCATCAAGGCCGCTCTGAAGCCGCTGCTCGCCGCCATCTTCGGCGACGCGCAGATCACCCACGCCATCCGCTATTTCTGCGTGGTGTTCTTCGCCGGTTACCTCTGGCCGCTGACCTTCCGCTGGTTCGCCGCCGGCTGCCCCCTGCGCCGAAAGGACGCCAAAAGCGAATGAGCTTTCAGCGCATCTACGTGGAGATCACCAACGTCTGCAACCTGCACTGCGGCTTCTGCCCCGGAACGGAGCGGCAGCCGCGGTTTTTATCTCCGGGGGAATTTGATGAAATTGTCGGGCGGCTGCAAGGCTGGACGCAGTATCTCTGCTTTCATCTGATGGGCGAGCCGCTGCTGCACCCGCATCTGGCGGAGCTGCTGGAGCTGGCGCGCAGATATGAATATTATGTTAACTTAACCACCAACGGCATCCTGCTGCCCGACGAGGCGGATAAACTGCTGGATTCCCCGGCGCTGCGGCGGGTCAACATCTCCCTCCAGGCCTGGGAGGGAAACGGCTGTGCCTGGGATGTTAATGATTATGTAAACTCATGTGCCGACTTTGCCCGCCGGGCGGAGGCCCGGGGCATCACGGTGTCCCTGCGGCTCTGGAACGGGGACGCGGCGGGAAACGGGGCGCTTTTCAGCGCGCTTGAGCGCACATTTCCGCCGCCCTGGGGCGCCGGGCAGCAGGATTTCGTGCTGTCTGACCGGATTTTTCTGGAGCATGCGAAGCGCTTTGACTGGCCGGACGGCGCCGGGCCGGAGCGCGGCGGCAGCTTCTGCCGGGGCCTGCGGCACCACGTCGGCGTGCTGTGCGACGGGACGGTGGTGCCCTGCTGCCTGGACAGTGAAGGGGTGCTGGCGCTGGGTAATCTGCTGGAAGCGCCCCTGGCCGACATTCTGGACTCCCCCCGGGCCAGGGCCATGCGCGCCGGCTTTGCCCGCCGCGCGCCCGCCGAGCCGCTGTGCCGCCGCTGCGGCTACGCCGAGCGCTTCGGACGATAGCAGACCCCCTCCCCTCCAAATGTGCGATGCGCACATTTGGAGGGGACGATTTTGTTGACCCGGCACACAAAGTTTGCAGGGCGCGGGAAAAAGCTTTGTTCCCGCGGGGCTTTTCTGATAGGATGATACCAGTCAAATTATTTTATTAACAATGAATGTAAGGAGCAGTGAGAAAGAATATGACCGACCGTGTAAAACGCATGAAGGAAAGCCTGAAGATCAGCAAATATCCCCTTTGCATCGAGTACTTCAAGCTGGCCAACGAATCTTTGGATGAGACCGGCGGCGAGCCGACCCTGCTGCGCCGCGCGAAGCTGCACGCCCACGTGCTGGACAACATCACCATCTTCATCGAGCCGGAGGATCTGCTGTGCGGCTCCGGCGCGTCCAAGCCCTTCGGCCTGGAGATGCAGTACGAGTACGGCGTGTGGACCCCGGACGAGGTGGAGAGCCTGAAAAGCGAGATCTACACCATCGACCCGGACGATGAAGCGGAGCTTTACCGTCTGAACGAGCATTTTGCAGGCAACTGTCTGAACAGCAACCTGGTCGGCGAGATGAGCAAGAGCCTCGGCATGGACGACCGCATGTGGCCCTTCATGAAGTCCGGCACCATCCTGCCCCCCTGGAAGGACCGCAAGGGCGGCTCCGGCGGCGGCTTTGCCATGAGCGGCTACGGCCTCGGCCCCGGCTTCTTCCTTGTGTGCATCGACTATGAGCGCATCCTGCGCGACGGCGCCCAGGCCATTATCGACGAGGCGAAGCAGTGCATCAAAGACCTGCGTTACACCTCCGGCGACGCCATCAAAAAGCGCACCTACTGGGAGGCGGTCATCATCGTCTTTGAGGCTTGGATCCGCTTCGTGAACCGCTATGCCGACCTCTGTGAGAAGATGGCCGGCGAGGAGACCGACGCCGTGCGCGCCGGTGAGCTGCGGGAGATGGCCCGCATCTGCCGCAAGGTGCCCCAGTACCCGGCGGAGAGCTTCCGCGAGGCGCTGCAGAGCTTCTGGTTCACCTTCCTCATGGCGCTGCCCTCCCCCACCACCAGCGCCGGGCGCTTTGACCAGTACATGTATCCCTACTACAAGAAGGACATCGACGCCGGCGCCATCACCGACGACGAGGTGCTGGAGCTGCTGGAGATCATGCGCTGCAAGGTCATGAAGATCAACCGCGTTTCCGGCAAGGCCAACCGCCAGAAGAACGCCGGCATGGCCAAGTGGTACAACTGGACCATCGGCGGCGTGAAGGAAGACGGCAGCGACGCCACGAACGAGCTGTCCTACCTGCTGCTGGAAAGCGCAAAGGAGACCCTGCTGCCCCACTTCACCATCACCCTGCGCGTGCACGAAAACACCCCGCCGGAGCTGATGAAGAAGTCCCTGGAGGTGGTGCGCACCGGCATCGGCATGCCCGCCTTCGTCGGCGATGAGAGCTACATCAACTTCTTCACCATGAACGGCATGACGCTGGAAAACGCCCGCGACTACTGCATGACCGGCTGCGTGGACGGCAACGTCCCCGCCCGCTCCCGCACCCAGGTGGTGACCTTCTTCATCATCACCCAGGCCTTCGACATCTTCATGCACAACGGCTACTGCCGCTACACCAAGGAAAACGTGGGCATCCCCACCGGCGACGTGACGAAGATGGCGACCTTTGACGAGTTCTATGCCGCATTCGTCAAGCAGTTCAAGTATCTCATGAGCATGGCGGCCGAGCGCAACAACGTGGAGCTCATCATCCAGCGCGACCTGTTCCCCGACCCGTTCCGCAGCGCGCTGATGGAAAACGGCGTGAAGGACGGCAAGGACCTGCTGGATAAGCAGTTCGCCATCGAAAACTGCAGCTGCCTGGGCGCCGTCGGCGGCGTGAACACCGGCGACAGCCTCTGCGCCGTCAAGGAGCTGGTCTTCGACCAGAAGAAGTACACCATGGCCCAGCTTCTGACTGCGCTGGACGCCGACTGGGAAGGCTATGAGGACATGCGTCAGGACTTCATCAAGGCGCCCAAGTACGGCAACAACATTGCCGAGCCCGACCAGTTCGTGGCCCGGATCTACAAGCTGTTCGCCGACACCTGCGCCGAAAACGCCACAGCCTATGGCGGCCACGTGACCCCGAACGCCATCTCCATCTCCGCGCACCAGCCCGGCGGCGCCTGCACCGGCGCCACGCCCGACGGGCGCAAGGGCGGCGAGATTCTGGCTGACGCCTCCCTCTCCCCGGACCACGGCAAGGACGTCAGCGGCCCCATCGCCGTGTTCCAGAGCGCCATGAAGGTCAACCAGGACGCCTATCAGGGCACGCTGATGAACATGAAGGTGCACCCCACCGCCATCAAGACCGACAGTGATCTGATGAAGCTGGGCAGCATGATAAAGACCTATCTGACCCACGGCGGCAAGCACGTTCAGTTCAACGTAGTCGACAAGGGCGAGATGGAGGATGCCAAGGTCCACCCGGAGCAGCACAGCGAGCTGATCGTCCGCGTGGCGGGCTACAGCGCCTACTTCACCCGCCTGCCCGTCTCCATCCAGGACGAGGTCATCAACCGCAGCGAACAGCGGTTGTAATCGATTCCAGACACGGGCGCGTTTTGCTGCAAGACGCGCCCGTTGACGTTTTTCAGGTGATTTCATGTCAGCAAAAGCCAAACTGATCCACGACTATACCCAGGGCAGCATCCCGAAGCAGCTTGCCCGCTTCATGCTGCCCTTTATGGCGTCCAACGCCCTGCAGGTGGTCTACTCCCTGGTGGACATGGTCATCGTGGGCCGCTATGTCGGCTCCGCGGGCCTTTCTGCCGTGAGCCAGGGCAGCATGATCATCATTTTCTTCACCATGTTCTGCCTGGGCTTTTCCAACAGCGGCCAGATCATGATCGCCCAGTTCGTGGGCGCCGGACGGAAAGACCGGCTCAGCCCTCTGATCGGCACGCTGTTCTCCGTCATGGGCATCGGCGGCGCGGCGCTGACCGTGGCCTGCCTGCTGCTGCGCGGCACGCTGCTGCGTCTGATGAGCGTTCCGCCCGAGGCCTGGGACATGGCCAACACCTATGTGACCATCTGCGGCGGCGGGATGCTCTTCACCGTCTGCTTCAACGCCGTCAGCGCCATTTTGCGCGGAATGGGCGATTCGCGCCACCCCTTCATCTTCCTGGCCGTTTCCTCCGTGCTGAACCTGGTGCTGGACTATCTGCTCACCGGCGTGCTCGGTCTGGGCGTGGCCGGCGCGGCCTTTGCCACCATCTTCAGCCAGGCGGTCAGCTTTGTGGCAGCGGTCGTCTTCCTGCGGCACAATGAGGAGGAGTTTCACTTCGACTTCCGCCTCCGCTCCTTCCGCATCCACACGGAGATGCTGGGCAACATGGTGAAGCTGGGCATCCCCCTGGCGCTGCAGATGGTGGCCATCAACATCTCCATGATGATCTGCCACACCTTCATCAACCGCCTGGGCGTGGTGGCCTCCGCCACCTTCGGCGTGGGCGTGAAGGTAGACGACATCGGCAACAAGCTGACGCTGGGCATCCAGTATGCCGCCGCGCCCATGCTGGCGCAGAACTTCGGCGCGGGGAAGATCCGCCGCGTCCGGGGCGTGGTGTACTGGACCTGGGTCATGGCCGGGGCGGTGTATCTGCTGTTCACCGCCGTCTATCTGTTCTTCGGCCGGGTGATCTTCTCCCTGTTCACCGACGACACCGCCGTGCTGGACCTGTCCCCGGTCTTCATCCACGCCATCGTCTGGTCTTTCCCCGGCATGGTGGTAATGCGCGGCACCAACAGCTTCTTGCAGGGCACCGGCAGCGCCCGGCTGCTGATGGCCTTCGCCTTCATCGACGCGGGCGCCCGCGTGCTGTTCAGCTGGCTGTTCGGCATCGTCGCCGGCGCCGGCTTCCCCGGCTTTGTGCTGGGCTTCGGCATCGCCATTTACGGCATCGTGATCCCCGGCACCTGCTATTTCCTCTTCGCCAAATGGGAGAAGAAGAAAAGCATGGCCCACCCCGCCGGGGCGGATGCAAACTCATAAACCGATTCGTTAGAAAGGAAAGGCTCACTGTGATGAACGAGACCGTCACCCTGCTCGCCACCGGCGACAACATCCCCTCCCGGGAGGACTATGACTCCCTCTATCAGCACGTCGCGCCCCTGCTCAGGGAAGCCGACATCAGCTTCGGCCAGGTGGAGACCGTGCTGATCGACAAATCCATCGAAGACCTCTACCCCTACGTTGCTTCCCAGGCGCGGATGCCCTGCTCCTCCGACCCGGACGTGGCCCCGGCCATGAAGCGCAACGGCTTTGACATCGTCTCCTTCTCCTCCAACCACGCGCTGGACTATGGCCGCACCCATTTTCTGAACACCATCGGCTATCTGCGCGACGCGGGGCTGGAGGTCATCGGCGTGGGCGAAAACGAGGAAGACGCCCGCCGCTTCTCCGTCATCGAGCGCAAGGGCACCAAAATCGCCTTCCTCGGCTACTGCACCATTCTACCCCAGGATTACTGGGCGCAGGAGGCCCGGCCGGGCATGAACCCCGCCCGCGGCCACACCTATTATGAGCAGATCGAGCACGACCAGCCCGGCACCCCCTGCCGCATCCACTCCTTCGCCCACAAGGGCGACAAGGCCAAGATGCTGGAAGACATCAAAAAGGCGAAGGAGCAGGCGGACATTGTGGTCGTGAGCATGCACTGGGGCATCCACTTCACCGAGGCCGAGGTGGCGGAGTATCAGTTTGAGTACGCCCACGACGCCATTGACGCCGGGGCCGATCTGATTCTGGGCCACCATGCCCACATCCTCAAGCCCATCGAGGTGTACAAGGGCAAGGTCATCTTCTACTCCCTGGGCAACTTTGCCATGGAGGACCCGAACAACATGGCCCGCGACCTGAAGACCCTGCGGCAGGACATGCGCACGTCGAAGAAGCACCAGGAGATGGCGAAGATCCGCAAGGGCTTCGGCAGCGGCGACACGAAAAAGACCTTCCCGCCGGACTGCTATTACACCATGATCGCCAAAATTGAGATCAAAGACAAGGCCATCGCCCGCGTGAGCTATCTGCCCGCCTACATCCCCGAGGACTTCAACCCCTATGTGGTGAAGCCGGACGAGCCGCTGTTCGACACCATCAACGACTATATGCGCCGCATCAACGATCTGATGGGCATCCCCATCCGCTATACCGTGGACGGAGAAGAGGTGCGCATCGAGGCGGCGGAATAAGCAAAAATAAGCGTATTCCGGCGCCGAAGGGTGCCGGAATGCGCAAGCGATACTCCTTAATTCTTCTTTATTCTTCCCGCTCATCCTTCGGGGCCTTGGCCCCGGTAATGATCTTGTCCTGCCCCTCCACCAGCGGGGAGAGCACCAGGTTTTTGTTCCAGACCTTTGTGTAGTACTGGATGGCGTAATAGGTGATCAGCAGCTTGGCCTGCAGCATCCCGTCCCGGGTCAGCGGCTCGCCGGTGATCTCCTCGATGAGGGAGATGCGGTTTTGCACCGTGTTGCGGTGCATGTGCATGGCCTCCGCGGTCTTGGACGTGCTGCCGCCGCTGAGGATGTACTGGAACAGCGTCTCCAGCAGCTGGCGCTTGCCCTTGGGGTCGTGCTTGGCGATGTTCAGCACGATGGGCGAGCCCAGCAGGATCAGATCGTCATTGCTGTACTGGCCCTGGAAGCCCGTGGCCGCCAGGCTCATGATGGAAAAGAGCATCGTGTCATCGTAGAAAAAGACGTTTTTCTCCCCGCTCAGAAGCACCTTGCCCGACTCCAGCGCCTTCTTTGCCAGGATGTACATCATGCGCATCTGCGCCGGCTTTCGCATCCCGTTGCTGACGCCGGCGCAGGCGTCATACTTCCGCAGCAGCTCGCTCAGCGCCTCCAGCGGAAGCTCCGGCGGGTGGGTAAAGCCGTCGTAGGAGTGGATGATGATGGTGTCGCTGTCATAGATGGCGATGTTGTCCTCCGAGAAAAGCGAGGCCAGTTCGCTGCGCATCATCACGTCGTTCACCGCGCGGCCCGGCTTGTCCGCCGACTCCACGCAGATGACGCAGTAGGAGCTGCGGATGTGCTTCGGGAACGAGGAGCAGACCGTGTCCACCTGGAATTCGCCGGGGTAATTCTCCTCGATGATGGAGGCAAAGCGGCGGTTGAGCCGGTCGGCCTCCAGGCTGGTGGCCCGGCGCTGCTCGGCGATGAAGTCCGCCGCGGCGTTATAGAGCTCCAGAAGCCCGCAGTCCAGCGCGATCAGATTGATGCGCACCCGGCAGCTTACCGTGCTGGGCAGCGCCCCGGCACACAGCACCGTGCCGCCGTTGGGGGCGGTGCACTCCGGCAGAATGGCCTCCGCCTGCGCCACGTCCAGCAGATACAGCACGTCAACGTGCAGCGCCTCCGGCGCCGTGAGGAACATAATGCGCTCCGGCACGCTGATCTCCTCCTTGGCGATCCGGCGGCTGAGCACCGCGCCGGGCAGAACGGCGCACAGATCTGTCAACAGCATACTGCTTCCCTCCCATAGCGAAATGGGTATACTGGGTATACGTTATTATTATATCAATTCTTCCCCGGTTTGTCCAGTGCCGGCAACTCCGGGGCGCGGAAAGGACTATGCCATGAACATTTCCCGTGCACTGGCCGATTTCATCGTGCGCACCGAGTTTGACGACATTCCGGCCTATGTCATTGAAAACCAGAAAAAGAGCGTGCTGGACGCCATCGGCATCACCTTCGGCGCTTCCACCTTGGGGGACGGCTGCCGGGAGATGATCGACCTGGCGCAGACGCTGGCCGCCGGCGGTGCGGGCGAGGCCACGGTGATGGCATACGGCATGCGCCTGCCCGCCATCTGGGCCGCCTTTGCCAACGCCGCCATGGCCCACGGGCTGGATTTCGGCGACACCCACGACCGCAGCACCATGCACTCCAACTCCTCCAGCTTCCCCGCCGCGCTGGCCGTGGCCGAGCAGATGGGCGGCGTGGACGGCAGGCGCCTTTTGACCGCTCTGGTGCTGGGCAGCGAGGTGTGCATCCGCATGGCCATGGCGGCGGAGGTCAACGACATCAGCTACGGCTTTTATCCCCCCACCATCTTCTCCTCCTACGGCGCCACCGCCGCCGTGGCGAAGCTGATGGGGCTGACGGCGGAGCAGATCGTCAGCGCCTTCTCCTTCAACCTGTGCCAGAGCACCTGCTCCAGCGAGCTGATGAACAACAAGCAGACGGTAGTGCGCTCCATCCGCGAGGCCTTCACCGCCCGCAACGCCATCCTCTCCTGCTGCATGGCGCAGCGGGGCCTGAAGGGCTTTGACGCGCCGCTGGAGGGAAAATACGGATTTTACCACGCTTTTCTGCGGGATCAGTACACGCCGGAAAAGGTGCTGGACGGCCTGGGCGAGCGCTGGGAGGCCGCAGAGCTGACCTACAAGGTCTGGCCCTGCTGCTTTGGCAACCACTCCCCCATCACCGCCACGCTGCAGCTGCTGCGGGAGCATGACCTGTCCGCCGCGGACATCCGCCACATCGAGGTGGAGATCGGCCCGCCGAACATCATTCTGTGCGAGCCGCTGGAGGAGAAGCGCAACCCGGAAAACGCCATCAACGGCAAATTCTCCATTCCCTTCAACGTGGCCTCCGTTATCGTGAAGGGCAACGTGACCATCGACAGCTTCTCCGACGCGCTGCTGCACGACCCGGACATCCGGGCGCTGACGGCGAAAATCGACTATGTCTACCACGAGGACTGGCCCCGTGGCACCGAGACCTGGGCCACGGTGCGCATGGACACCGACAAGGGCCGCTTTGAGAAAACAGTCAAGTCCCCCTTCGGCACGCCGGCAAATCCCATGGACGCCGCCGCCTTTGAGGCCAAATTCGATTCCTGTGCCGCCAAGGCCGCCTGCCCGAAGACGAAGGAACAGCTGGACGCCATCAAATCGGCGGTGCGCCGTCTGGACACGCTGGATGACATCGCCGAGCTGACCGCCCTGCTTTGATTATTGCTTTTGCGCACAAAGGCGGCGCACAATGACGCGCCGCCCGCAGCGCTTACCGCTGGAAACATGTGGGGAAATGTGCAAAATAGTTGACAAACTTTCATCTGCATGATAGAATCATGAAGAATGGTTTTGCAGATTCTCTGCATAACCATTTCGTCGTTTTTGGGATAATAATGATTTTTTATAACATAATTGTCTATTAAGGAGGAGCTATGAGTATGACACCGAGAGAGAACTTCATCCACTTTCTGAAGAAAGAGCCCTATGAGTGGACCCCGACCAGCATGGACTACAAGCTGTTCCGCCCGACGCTGATTCCCGACCACGTGGCCCGCGGCATGGTCTGCCAGCAGGAGCCCTACACCGGCGAGTACGGCGGCAAGGATATGTTCGGTATCAACTGGGTCTATGTCCCCACCGTCGGCGGCAGCATGGAAGACCCGGACGAGCCCCACACCTTTGAGGACATCGAGGACTGGGAAGCCACCGTCAAGTTCCCCGACATCGACGCCTGGGACTGGGAGGGCTGCGCCAAGGCCAACGCTGAGTACCTCAAGACCGACAAGATCCTCCACTCTACCATCTACACCGGCTTCTTTGAGCGCCTGATCGGCTTCACCGGCTTTGAGAACGCCGCCATGGACCTCATCGACGAGGACAGCCAGGAGTATGTGCACAAGCTGTTCAGCAAGCTGGCCGACCTGTACATCGAGATCATCCACCGCCTGCACAAGTATTTCAACGTGGAGATCGTCGAGCTGCATGACGACTGGGGCAACCAGCGCAGCCTGATGTTCTCCGTCGACACGCACGAGGAGATGCTCGTCCCCTACGTCAAGCGCGTGGTGGACGCTGCCCACGCCGAGGGCGTCTTCATCGAGATGCACTCCTGCGGCAAGATCGAGGCGCTGATGCCCAACCTCATCTCCACCGGCGTTGACACCTGGCGCGGCCAGTCCTCCGTCATCGACAAGAAGTTCTGCGTGGACAACTACGGCGACCAGTTCCGCTTCGGCGTGGAGATCCGTCCCAGCGAGGACATCAAGCCCGAAGAGGTCATGCCCTATGCCAAGGCCATTCTGGACGATTATCACGGCAAGGACGTGTGGATCGTGCTGGGCCGCAGCATGCCCGCCGGCACGGACAAGGCGGTTTACGATTACATCCGTTCCCTCGGCCACATCTGATTTTTACGCCCGGATCCGACGGAAAAGTGCAAAATGCTATTTTTCTCCCGGGAATTGCGGTAAAAACACGCCGGGAAATGTGCTTTCAGCACATTTCCCGGCGCTGAATTTGTGCATTCGCCATACAATTTCTGTGTTCCCCGAAAAAAGTATCGTTATCGACCTTATTTTATAGTATAGTGTCCGTATGAACGGCGCGGACAAGGGGCATCCCTCTCCGCCGTGTCCCGCCGCAAGCAGAAGGATTCACGTTTTGTGGAGGCTCCTATGAAGATCAAAAACAAAAAGGACCTGGGCCTCGGCGCGTTCTGTATCGTCTTTGCCGCGCTCATCGCTTATCTGTCGATGCAGCTGAAGGCGACAGGCTACGAGGGCGACCCCGGTCCGAAGATGTTCCCCCTGATCGGCAGCGTCATCATGGCGGTCTGCGGCATTGCGCTGATCATCGCGCCGGAGAAGGAAGCCAAGGTCTTCCTCACTAAGGAACAGTGGAAGGCCGCCTTCGGCCTGTTCGGCATGTATGTAGGCTTTGCCCTGATGTTCTGGCTCTTCGGCTTCATCATCGCCGTCCCCATCTCGCTGTTCATCATCACCTTCATGCTCTCGAAGCTCTCCGTGAAGGACGCGACGGTAAAGCATCGCCTGATCATCAGCCTGATCTACGGCGTGGTCGGCGGCGCGGTTTTGTATCTCGCCTATGTGGTGGGACTCAAGACCCAGATGCCCACCGGTCTGCTCATTGAGCTGCTGAAAAAGTAAGGAGGGGCGAAATGGAAGTTCTGAATTATTTTCTCGGCGCGCTGAAGGAGCTCTGCTCCCTCACCGGCTTCATCTATGTGGTCATCGGCACGCTGGCGGGCGTCGTGCTCGGCGCCATCCCCGGTCTCGGCAGCTCCACCCTCATGGTGGTCCTGCTCCCGATCTCTTACCGCATGTCCCCCACGATGGCCATGGCGCTTTTCATCTCCATCACCATCGGCGGCATGTCCGGCGGATGCATCGGTTCCATCCTGCTGGGCATTCCCGGCACCGCATCCTCGCTGGTCACCGTCTTTGACGGCTATGAGTTCACAAAACAGGGGCACCCATCCCGTGCGCTGAGCAACGCGGTCTTCGCCAACTTCCTCGGCAATGTCCCTTCGGTCATCCTCGCCATCGCCTGCTGCAAGGCCGTTGCCACCTGGGCGGTCAAGCTGGGTCCCTGGGAGTACGCCGCGCTTTGCTTCTGCGCCATTCTGATGGTGGTTGGTCTTTCCAAGGGCAACATGGTCAAGAGCATGGTGGGCGTCGGTCTGGCGATCTTTATGGCCAGCATCGGCGAGGATCCCATCAGCGCAAAGGGACGTTTCATCCTCTTCGGGCGGATGGAGTTCCTTGACGGTCTGAACATCATCAGCGTCATGCTGGGTCTCTTTGCCGCGAAGATCATCCTGCTGGAGTACGCCAGACAGGAAAAAACCGAAAACGCGGTGGACGTGAAGGTCGAGGGCTTCAAGTTCCCGGCCAAGGACCTGTGGCAGAACAAGTGGCTGGTCATCCGCTCCTGGGTCACAGGCGCGGTCATCGGCTTCCTGCCCGGTCTGGGCGGCCCCGTCGCCTCCGTCATGTCCTACTCCAATGAGAAGATGATCTCCAAGGAGAAGGAGAAGTGGGGCCACGGCCACATCGGCGGCGTTCTCGCCGCGGAGACCGCCAACAATGCCGCCATCGGCGGCGCCCTGATCCCCCTGCTGGCGCTGGGCATCCCCGGCGACGCGGCGGGCGTTCAGTTCATCGCCGCCCTCAACATCCAGGGCATCCAGGTCGGCCCCATGTTTATGCGCGAGCAGCCCCAGATCGTCTATATGATCTTCGTTGGCGCGTTGCTTTCCGGCATCGTCGTGCTCCTGTATGAGACGCTGGGCATGAAGACCTTCCCTGCCCTGCTGAAGATCCCCTATCACTACCTGTACAGCGCGGTCATCATGCTGGCCTTCATCGGCGCATACATGTCCACCAACAGCTTCTACGGACTGATCGTGGCCCTCTTCTTCTGCATCCTCGGCGTGCTGTTCGACTGTTTCGGGGTACCGAGCCTGCCCTTCCTGATGACCTTTATCCTCTCGCCGATGCTGGAGATCAACATCCGCCGCGGCATGAGCTACAGCAACAACGGCCTGTCGGAGTTCTTCAGCTTCGCGCGCCACCCCATCTCCGCGTTTTTCATCATTCTCGGCATCCTGGTGCTGGTCATCGGCTTTATCAGCCCCCTGTTCAAGAAGACGAAACAGAACAAGACCGCTGAGAATTGACCCACTTTCCCGTATGTTTCAGGCATTCGCCTGCTGCATAAAAAAATTTATGGAGGAAAAAGCAATGAAAAAGATCATCGCACTGATTCTTGCTCTGACGCTGGCTCTCTGTCTCTGCGCCTGCGGCGGCAGCAAGACCGAGACTCCCGCCGCCACCGAGGCTCCCAAGGCCACCGAAGCCCCCAAGGCTGAGACCCCGAAGGCTGAGGAACCCAAGGCGGAAGAGCCCAAGGCTGAGGAGCCCAAAGAGGTCAAGTGGCCCAACGGCGAACTGACCATCTACTCCGGCTATCAGGTCGGCTCCCTGACCGACGTCAACCTGCACACCATCGCCGACTGGATCACCAAGGAGACCGGCGAGACCGTCAAGATCGAGAGCAACGACACCGCCGGCGGTGCGACCCTGGCGCTCAAGCTCACCAAGGCAAAGCCGGACGGCCAGACCATCATGGCCATCGGCATGAACTGCATCTCCAACTACTACAACGGCACCTGGGAGGTCAACCCCTCCGATTCCAGCAAGTTCAAGATCGTCGCCGGCTCCATCCAGCCCTATCCGGATTCCGGCTGCATCATCCTGACCCAGGCCGACTCCCCCTACAGCAGCTGGGACGAGCTGGCCAAATACGCCGAGGAGCATCCCGGTGAGGTCACCGTCGCTTCCATCGCCGGCAAGGTCATGGACATCAAGATGAAGGCCATCTTCAACGGCACCGGCGTTGCCAAAAACATCCGCTGGGCTCCCACCAAGAGCGCTGAGGCCACCGCAGCCCTGCTGGGCGGCCAGATCAACTGCGTCATGCTGGACGAGACCACCGCTGTCCAGTACATCAAGGACGGCAGCTGCAAGCCCATCATCAACTGCCGCGCCGATGAGGACTGGAGCGTCTACACCGCCGAGCAGAAGGACATCGTCGACGCCATCAAGGACATCGACACCCTGGCTGACGTCTTCGGCGCCGACGCTGCGAAGTACATGGTCCCCAACCGCTCCATGTTCGTCGCTCCCGCCGACACCCCGGACGAGATCTGCGCCGCCATCGCCAAGGTCATCGACAAGATCGATGAGGAGCCCGAAGGCAGCGAGTTCTATGATCGCTGCCGCGTCAACGGTGGTACCTCCAAGTACTACACCTGGCCCGGCGATGAGATCATGGCCGAGTGGGGCCGTCTCGATCCCGTCATCAAGGAGATCGTGGAGATGGGCTGATCTCTCTGATGAGATCGTTCCAATCTGAGTTCTAATTGCATTTTGCCCCCGCCAGATCGGCGGGGGCATTTTTGATTCCCCTATTCCCTTTTGCGGCAAAGCATGATAGAATAATACCATCTTTTCGCAAGGAGACGGACGAAAATGTATGAAGAGCTGTATGCCCCCCTGCCGGACGTGAACGCTTACCTTTCCCGCATCGGTCTTGCCGGCGAAACCCCGGAGCCCACGGCCGCGTGGCTGGACAAGCTGGTGCACGCCCAACTTGTGCACATCCCCTTTGACGCGATGGACTGCTGGGGCCGGGGCGACACCCCCAGCCTCGCCACCCAGGACCTGTTTGAGAAGATCGTTCTGCGGCGCCGGGGCGGCTATTGCTTTGAGCTGAACAGCCTCCTGTGCGCCTTTTTGAAGGCCCTGGGCTATGACGCCTATGTGGTCATTGTCCGCCTGCTGGGCGGCCGGGACTTTATCCCGCCCCCGGCCCACTGCGCCGTTGTATGCCGCATTGACGGGCAAAAGTACTTTTGCGACGTGGGCTATGGCGGCCCGGTGCCGGACGGCTGCGTGGCCTATGACGGCGCGGTGCACCACGGCTACCGCGTTGTGCGCAGCGGAGACTTCCACTGCCTGGAGCTGGTGAAGGAGGACGGCACGGCGGAACAGGTGATGCTCTATCACGATGTCGCGGCGCTGCCGGTGGACCTGATCCCGCTGAACTATCACGTCTCCCAGCGGCCCGGCAGCTTCTTCCAGGCGCTGCTGAACGTGAACCTGCGCCTGCCGGACGGCGGTGTGTGGCTGCGCGGGCGGCAATTCTCCCTCCACTCCAGCACGGAGCGCTTTGACCGCGAGATCCGGGACCTGGACGATCTGAAGCAGATCCTCCCCAGGTACTTCGGCATCCCCGGTGACGATCCCCCCATGCGAGCGCTGGACGACCAGCCCAGTGAGTTCTGAATCAGATACGAAAGCGCCCCGGCGAATGCTTCGCCGGGGCGCGTGTTGCTTTTATGGGGACTTGTCGTTCAGCCGCCGATCTGGGCCTTGAGGCCGTAGCTTTCCACGATGGCCTTCAGATGCTCCATGTGCTCATCCGTGGGGATCTCAATGCTCCAGTTGATTTCCTTGCCCAGGCTCTCGTTCTTGCTCTCGCCCAGGCGGTGATAGGGCAGCAGGTTCACGGGCACGTCGGGGCCCAGCTCGTCCCGGGTGAATTGGGCGGTGGCGGCGATGTTCTCGTCGCTGTCGTTGTAGCCGGGGATGGTGGGCACGCGGACGATGACCGGCACCTTCAGATCATGGTAGACGTGCTTGATGTTGTCCAGAATGACCCAGTTGGGCACGCCCGTGTACTCCTTGTGCTTGTCGGAATCCATGTGCTTCACGTCCAGCAGGCCCAGGTCCACGTACTGGAACACCTGGTCAATGACCTCACGGCTGGCGAAGGAGCAGCTTTCGATGGCGGTGTGCAGCCCGGCCTGCTTGGCCGCGTACAGCAGCGCCTCGGTGAAGTCCGGGTGCATCAGGCACTCGCCGCCGCTGACGGTCATGCCGCCACCGGAGGCGTCGATGAACAGCTTATCCCGCAGTACCTTGTCCAGCACTTCCTTCACGGTCATGGGCTTGCCGGCGATCTCTCTGGCCTCGTTGGGGCAGATGTCCACGCATTTGCCGCAGTCAACGCAGCGGGCGCGGTCCGTGATGGCGATCATCTTGCCGTTTTTATCCGGGCCGATGCTGATGGCGTTCTTCGGGCAGACGGACAGGCAGCGGCCGCAGCCGGTGCACTTGGTGCCGTAGGTCATGAGCTGGGGCGTGGCCAGGTTGCTCTCCGGGTTGGCGCACCACAGGCAGCGCAGCGGGCAGCCCTTCAGAAACACTGTGACGCGGATGCCGGGGCCGTCATGGATGGAATAGGTCTGTACATTAAAAACCGGCGCGGTCAGTTGCATGTAATCTTCTCTCATCGCTTTTCTCCCTTTCTTATGCGTCGTCCATGTTCTTTGTCAGTGCGCAGTTGCAGACGCCGTGATAGCAATAGCCGTTCTCCGCCGTGGAGACGGAGTAGTCGCAGAGGAACACCAGCTTCAGTTCCTTGCAGCCGGACACGTCCACGCTGACGGACTGGCCGTCGGCCTGGGGGTGCACCAGCTTTTCCGAGGTGAAGACCTTTTCACCGTCGCACCAGATCTCAAACTGGCCCTCGGCGCTTTCCTTGTCGTCCCGGCGGGTGACGAATTTGCACTCCAGCAGATCGTAGGCCCCATCCGGCAGGAAGGTGATCTCCGCGCCGTCCTCGCCCCAGATCCAGCCGTCGCTGTAGGTTTTGCCGTTCAGCGCCACGAAGTCGCCGGTGTTGCGGAAGATGATGCCCTCCTTGCTGTCGAACTCCGCCTCCGCCAGATTCAGCGGAAGATACTCCGCCAGGTGGTCACGATAGGTCTCGATGGCCTCCAGCGGGCGGATGTCATAGCCCCAGTTCAGCACGTCGATGGCGGATTCCAGATTCTCCCGCTGGCCGTCAAAGGTCTTCTCCGCCTCGCCGCAGTTGTCCTTGGCAAAGCGCTCCTCCAGCGCGGCGATGCGCGCCTTTGCGCCCTCGCTGTCCTCATCGGGCAGGGCGAGATAATCCTCAAGGATCTGGAAGGCCTCGGCGAACTCACCGGCGGCATAGGCCGCGTCGGCGCGCTCACCGGCGGTTTCCAGCCGCTTTTTGCGGGCGGATTCCTCGTACTGCGCCAGCGCCTCGGTCAGCTCCGCGCGCTCAGCCGGGAAATCCTCCAGCGCGCCGCGCAGCTTGGCGACAGCGGCCTCATAGTCCTCCAGCGCGCCCAGATTCTTCGCCTCCGAGAGCAGATAGGCGGCGTAGCGGTCATAGCACTGGGGCAAAAGGGCGTCGATGGCCTCACTGAAAGTGCCGTAATCGGCGGAGAGGGTGTCGTTTCCGGCCTTGAGCGCCGCCAGGGCGCCGGGATAATCGTCCGCGGCCATCAGACTCTCAGCCTGCTTGACCACGGCATCGCCGTAGGCCGTCAGGCACTCCGCCGCTTTGGCCTGGGCGGCGTCATAGTCTGCGTCGCTGGGCAGCACCAGGAGATAGGCCTCCCGCGCCGCCAGGTAATCGCCGTCGGCAAAGCGCCTGTCGCCCTCGTCCTTGTGGCTCTGCGAGCCGATGTAGTCCAGAAACTCCGCATAGGTCTCCGACAGCATTTTCGCCGAGGCGTCGCCAAAGGTGCCCAGCTGGGCCAGGCGCGATGCGGCGGTGTCGGCGTCCAGCTCGTGATTGGCGTACTGATCGCAGATGTTCTGCGCCGCGGCCAGGATGGCGTTGTCGATCTTTGCCGAGCGCTCCTCGCTTTCATAGAGGCGGGGCGTGCTCCAGTAGATCTCCTTGGCGCGGTCAAAATCGCCGCTGCGCAGCGCCCGGGCCACGCGGGATGCGGGCTGGCCCAGCAAAATCAGAATCACAGCCGCGGCCACCAGCAAAAGTCCCGCAATGGTGATCCACAGTCCGTTCATGGCTTTGGCGGACCGCTTCGGCTTCTGCTTCACCGGCTCCGGGGTCTTCCAGACCTCCGCGTCCGGCGTCATATGGGTAAAGAGCGCGGCTTCGCGCTCCTGCGCGGCGGCGGCGTTGCATTCCGGGCAGATCTCCACGCCGTCCGGCAGCGCCTTTCCGCATTTGACGCAATATTTCGCCATAAAACCCTCCCGATCAAAGACAAGTCTGTTGATAATCCGACAAGGTTAATCTAATACGGAATTGCATCATTTTTGACCTCAATGGAAGGCGCTGTAATCGATGCTGAGGTCCGCGCCCGTCCAGCTGCCGTCCAGCTTGCCCATGGCGCGCTCATACTCCGGCGTGTCCGGCTCATAGGGCGTGGGCTGATAGTCGTTCACGCCGTCGCTGCCGGAGAGCTTGCAGGGGATGAACTGCGGCGGGGCCAGATGCAGTGAGCCGTCCGGGTCGCGGCGGACGGTGATCTGCGCGATGGCGGTGTCGCGGTCGCGGGGGGCGGTGTTGCCGCCGAAGGACCAGTTGCCCATGGAATAGAGGATCCAGCCCTCGCCCACGGCCTCGGCGCGCTGCAGCACATGGGGATG
>SVKR01000038.1 GCA_015068365.1 Oscillospiraceae bacterium | reverse complement strand
TTGTAAAGGAACCGTTTTGCATGGGGGGGTGTGAGGGGGGACGGGAGTCCCCCTGCACGTTTAATCTTCGCAAAAACCGGAACATTTTTCAATGTTTCGGTTTTTGCTTTTCAAGCTGTCGACACTTTGTCGACAGCTTGACTCCCGCAGCCGTTCGGCTGCGGGAGTCTTTATCTGAGATGATCTTACTTCTCCGGGAAGCCATGGCCCATGTAGCAGGGCAGCAGCGTCAGCTGCATGCCGCCCACATAGGCTCTGGGATAATCGCGCAGGGTCTCGGGGCAGGGGAAGGGGTAGCCCATGTCCACCAGAACGTCGCCGATCATGGTGCCGGTGGCGTGCATCTCCTTGCCGTGCAGCAGCAGCCAGACCAAGCCGGCGCCGGCGGCGTCCGCCGGGATCATGCCGGGGAAGCCGGGCATGCGCATGTTCTTCATCTCTTCGGTGAGAACCTTCTGGGAGGCGGGGTTCACCGCGCCCACGCCGGCGGGGGCCAGGCAGAAGACGTTGACGCCGCTGTCCTGCACCTCATAGGCCAGGCTCATCATGGCGCTGGTGGCGGCGGCCTTCGCCGCGGTGTACACGCTGCCGCCCAGCATGCCGGGGATGTAGTGGAACTGCGTGGTGGAATAGCACACGGCGCCGTGGCCGCGCTTGACCATGTCGGGCACAAAGGCCTGGGCGGCCAGCATCACCGCGCGGGCGGAGATGGCATAGGCCTTGTCCAGATCCTCCACGGGGGACTCCAGGATGGGGCCGTTCAGCGCCATGTCCATGGCGTTGTTGATGAGGATGTCCACCTTGCCGAACTTCTCATAGGCCTTGGCCTTGAGGTTGGCGACGTCCTCGGCGGAGGACACGTCGGTCTTCACGAAGATGGCAGTGTCGGGGCCGTTGTCGGCGTTGATGGTGTCAGCCACCTCGGCGCCGCGCGCTTCGCTGCGGCCGACCACGACCACCTTGGCACCCGCCCATGCAAGCGCCTGGGCGTAACCGCGGCCGACGTTGCTGGTGGAGCCGGTGACGATGGCAACCTCGCCCGCCAGGCAGCCCTTCTTCAGGCAGGTGTTGGAAAGGTCAAACATAAGCGTACCTCCATTCGCTCAGCGCAGACAGGTATCAGCAATACCAGTTGGTGTCGATGACACCGTGCATCTGCTCGTATTCGTTGTAGACGTCAAAGATCTCGTTGAGCTTTTCGATCAGGTTGCGGCTTCTGGGCTTGCCCTTCTTCTCGTTCTCCACCACCTCATAGACGGCGTGGCAGGCATCCACATAGTCCTGGGTGCGCTGGCGCAGACGCTGGCTGAGCTGCTGCATGATGGCGAGCACCTTGTCCGGGTTCTTGGCCAGGAAGTCCTTGAACTCCGCTTCGGTGACGACGTCGGCCTCGCAGGCCTCCAGCGCGACGGCGGTGGCGGAGCGGACAGCCTTGTCCAGCAGGCCCATCTCGCCGAAATAGCCGCCGGCGGACAGCTCGGTCAAAAGCTTTTCGTTTTCGGTGCCGTAGGCGGCGTAAATGCCCACCTTGCCGCTGAGAATGTCGTACATGCAATCGCCGGGGTCGCCCTGACGGAAGATAACGGTGCCTTTTTCAAATTTTTTCATTTGCGTGACCTCCTTGAAATTGTTCAATTCCAATTTCATATTATATTCGCGCGCGCAGGGTTTTGCAACTGTTTTCCGTGTGGCGGCAGTTCCGTTCCGACCTTATTTTTCGGGGAAAGTTGAAAAACAGGCATTGTCATCTCAAAATTTTATGATAAAATTAATTTGTATTATTATAAAAATTCTCGGAATAAGCGCAAACGACCTGTTTAGAGAAAGGGACGGCTTATGGATTTTCAGAAGGTTGTGGACGGCATCGGGGCGATGACCTGCGTCATCTCGGTGGAAAAGCTGAAAAACGGCGGCTACGGCAAGATCCGCATCGTCACCGGGAACCGGGCCTACCTGGATTCCATCGAGCATCCCCAGCCCGGCACCGAAATGCTGACGACCGAGTTCATCCCCAACAGCGAATACACCCGCTATCTGACCCGGGATCTGAATTTTGAGGATTTTTGCTACCGCGCCGCGGTGGAGAAAAAATGCCTCCATTCCTATGTGCACCCGGAGCGCATCAACGTCTGGTTCAACATGACCTTCCTGCCCCTTGTCCCGGACGACGGCGATCTGTGCTACTGCACCTATACGATGGAGATCAACTTTGAAGCCAGCGCCGAGCGCATGTCCAACGTCTCCGGCGAGCTGGCCTCCGCCGTACTGGAGACCAGTCTGAAGCTGCGCGGGGCCAGGGATTTCCGCGCCGCCATGGGCAGCGTGATCCGGGACATCCGGGAGCTCTGCCAGGCCAAGTACTGCTGCATTCTGCTGATGGACACCCAGCGGGAGACCTGCAGCGTGCTGTGCGAGGACATGGCCGAGGACAGCACACTGCAGCCCGCCGGCTCGCTGAACGATGCGAGCTTTTACGCTGTCGCCGCCAGCTGGGAGGACACCATCTCCGGCAGCAATTGCCTGATCGTCAAGAATGAGCAGGATATGGAGGTCGTGCGGGAGCGCAATCCCATATGGCACCACTCCATCACCAGCGCCGGCGGCAAAACCATCGCCCTGTTCCCGCTGAAATCTTCGGATTCCCTTTTGGGCTACATCTGGGCCACCAACTTTGACGCGGACAAGGCCGGCCGGATCAAGGAGACGCTGGAGCTGACGAGCTTTGTCCTCAGCTCAGAGATCGCGAACTATCTCCTGCTGCGCCAGCTGCGCGTGCTCAGCGCCAAGGATCTTTTGACCGGCGTCAACAACCGCAACGAGATGAACGAGTGCGTCGCCGCCCTCAGCGAGGGCACGGCCGGCGCGGGCCGGCCTGTCGGCGTGGTGTATGCCGACTTAAACGGGCTGAAAGCCGTCAACGACGCCGAGGGTCACGCCGCGGGCGACAGGCTGCTGCGCGACGCTGCCGCAGCGCTGCGCGAGGTCTTTGCCGAGGGCGAGATCTTCCGCGCCGGCGGCGATGAATTCACGATGATCGTCCCGGGGGCGGACGAGGCGCTTCTGGCGCAGAGGGCCGAGGCCCTGCGCGAAGCCGAAAAGCGCGCGGGCGTGTCCTTCGCCATCGGCTGCAGCGCCGTGCCCGACGGGCGGCAGATCCAGCAGGCGCTGTACAGCGCGGACGAGCACATGTATGAGGACAAGCGCCGGTTTTACGCCGCGCATCCGGAACAAAACCGCCGCAGCCGCTGAGCGGGTGCGTGACGATGATTAAGATGAAAGAAGGGCTCTCAATGGAAAACATCACGCTGCAACTGGACGGGCAGACGCTGAAAGCTGCGCTGCACGGCAACATTGACACGACCAATGCCCCCATGGTGGAAAAAACGCTGTTCGATTTCCTTGCGGGGAACCCCGCGCAGAATGCCGAAGTGGACTGCGAGGATCTGAAGTATATCTCCAGCGCGGGCCTGCGTGTGATCCTGCGGCTGAAAAAGGCCATCAAGGACACCCGCATCTTCAACGTCTCGTCAGAGGTGTATGAGATCTTCGACGTCACGGGCTTCACCGAGATGATGGACGTGCAGAAGGCTTACCGCGTCGTCTCCGTGGACGGCTGCGAGGTCATCGGCCAGGGCGCCAACGGCAAGGTCTACCGCATCGACCCGGAGACCATCGTGAAGGTCTACTTGAATCCCGACGCGCTGCCGGAGATCCACCGGGAGCGCGAGCTGGCCCGCACGGCCTTCGTGCTGGGCATCCCCACCGCCATCCCCTATGACGTGGTGCGCATCGCCGACGGCGGTTACGGCAGCGTCTTTGAGCTGCTCAACGCCACCAGCTTCGCAAAGCTGCTGGCCCGGGGCGAGATGGACACCGCGGAGATCGCCCGCCGCAGCATCGATTTGCTGAAGCTCATCCACGGCACCGTGGTCAAGCCCGACGCCGTGCCGGACATGAAGCAGGTGGCCATCGGCTGGGCGGACGACCTGAACGGCTTTTTGGAGCCGGAGCTGGAGGAGAAGCTGCGCGCGCTCATCCACGCCGTGCCGGACGACAACCACATGCTCCACGGCGACTATCACGTGAAAAATGTCATGTTCCAGAACGGCGAAAGCCTGCTCATCGACATGGACACCATCTGCCACGGCCACCCCATTTTTGAGCTGGGCAGCATGTTCAACGCCTACTACGGCTTCCTGGAGACGGACCACGACGTGGCCATGCGCTTTCTGGGCATCCCCTATGAAACGGCCGTCGACCTCTGGAACAAGGAGCTGCGCCTCTATCTGGACGGCGCGGACGAGGAGACGGTGCGCGCAGTGGAGGCGAAGGCCATGCTCATCGGCCACACCCGCATCCTGCGCCGCCAGCTCCGCCGGGGCGGCACCTCCACCGAGGCCGGCCGCCTGGTGGTGGAGAACAGCCACCGCCACCTGCAGGAGCTTCTGCCCGTCATTGATTCGCTGGTCTTCTGACCGGCGCGGGCTGCCGCTGATACAAGGGGTGAACCGTCACTTTGGCACAGAAAACCATTTCGGAAAGCTATGAACTGAGCAATCAGAATATTGACATCATCGCGGTGCGCATCCGGGATTTCCTCAGCGACCTGGGGCTGGAGCGGTCCAACATCATCCGCATCCGCCTGATGATGGAGGAAGCGCTGCTGCGCTGGCAGGACCGTTTCGGCAGCGAGTACAGCGTGAAGCTGAACCTGGACGTCCGACTGCGCCGCCCCACCATCACCATGGAGCTGCCCGGCGAGAGCTTTGACCCCCTGGTGGGGGAGGACGAGCTGGGCGTCTGGGCCGACTCGCTTTTGAGCACCATCGGCCTGCAGCCCCGCTACAGCTATCAGCGCGGGGCCAACATCGTTCAGCTGAAGCTGCAGCGGCTGCGGATCAGCCCGGCCATCACGCTGATCTGCAGCGTGGTGTTCGGCCTGCTGCTGGGCCTGCTGGGCGACTATCTGCTGCCCGAAGCCACGCAGACCGCCGCACTGGAGATGGTGCTGGACCCCATCCAGCGGGTCTTCTCCCGGCTGCTGAACGCCATCGCCGGCCCGGTGATCATCCTGTCGGTGCTCTCGGCCGTCTGCGGCGTCGGCAACATGGCCGATACGGGCAAAAGCGGCCGGCGGCTGATCGTCCGCTTCCTGCTGCTCAGCTTCGTGATCGCCATACTGTCCAGCATGGTGGCGCAGCTGGCGTTTGCGCCCCGCTTCACCTCGGTGCCGCTGAACGGCACCGGCTTCAACGGCACGCTGGACTTCTTCCTGCAGATCATCCCCAACGACATGCTGACGCCCATCATCACAGGGGAATCTCCCCAGCTGATCCTGGTGGCGCTGATGCTGGGCTATGCGCTGCTCTCCGCCGGCACACAGGTGGGCGGACTGGTGGCCATCGTGGAGCAGGCCAACACCGTGGCGCTGATCCTGGCGGACTGGATCGGGCGCATCACGCCGGTCTTTATCACGCTGCTGCTGGTCCTGGGGCTGTGGGACGGCTCACTGTCCATCATGCTGGGCCTGTGGAAGCCCGTGCTGCTGTTCCTCGTCATCAGCGTGCTGTTCCTGCTGATCCGGATGCTGACGGTCTACCGCCGGACGAAGGTGCCGCTGCGCAAGCTCGCGGGCAAAATGAAGGATTCCTTCCTGATCGCGTTCCGCAACGCCTCGGTGGACAGCTCCTTCGGCGCCAACCAGCTCTGCTGTGAGCGCCGCTTGGGCATCAACACCAAGCTTTTGCAATACGGCCTGCCGCTGGGCCTGGTCATCTATATGCCGGCCATGACCGCCGCCTATATGATGCTGATCGTCTATCTGGCCCAGACCACGGGCATCACCGTCTCCATCATCTGGTACATCATGGCGGAGCTTCTGATGGTGACCCTGCTGGCCGCCACGCCGCCGGTGACGGGCGTAGGCCTGCTGACCTTCAGCGTGCTGTTCACCCGCCTGGGCATTCCGGACAGCGCCCTGGCCGCCGCCATGACGGCGGACATCATCTGCGGCTTTGCCGTGGCCGCGCTGGACCAGGCCATGCTGCAGGTGGAGCTGGTGCTGGAGGCGGACCGGCTGGGCCAGTTGAATCAGACGCTTCTGCATAAATAGAACAGGCATAACGAACGCCGCGCTGCTTTTTCTGAGCAGCGCGGCGTTTTTCGGCGTTTTCGGGCGGGAGATCAGCGGTCGTGGTTCCGGTCCCGGATGTGGCGGGCCTGCTTGTTCTGGTACATGGCCTCGTCCGCCCGGACGAAGACCTGCTGAAAGCTCTTGTCGGTGCCGGGGCGGAACTCGACGGCGCCGGAGGAGAGGGACAGCCTGCCGTCGCAGCGCCTGTCGGGCATGGTGAACTGCCCGGCGGCGTTTTCCACCCGCTGCAAAAGCGCGGGCATGTCGGCTTCCCGCTTCTGCTCGGCGATGGCGATGAACTCATCGCCGCCGATGCGGTAGACGTTCTCCTTGCCGAATACCCGGCAGATGACTGTGGCGGCGCCGCGGATCACCATGTCGCCGCAGGCGTGGCCCAGCTCGTCATTGATCTCCTTGAGCAGGTCCAGGTCAAAGACCGCGACGGCATAGCATGCTGCCTCGCCCAGTTCGTCCAGCGCCGCGGTGCGGGCCAGGTAGGCGTTGGTGTTGCCGATGCCGGTCAGCCCGTCGGTGTTGGCCTGGGTGTGGACATAGTCCAGATAGGTCTTCATGCTGGTCTGTATGGCGTTGATCCTGTCGCTGAGGGCGCCAATCTCATCGCCGGGAGAGGCGGTAAGGTCCGGGCGCGACGCGATGGGGAGCTGGGCCATGCTGGCCTCGTAGCCGGGGGTGGAGAGGATCACGCCGGTCAGCTCATCCACATCGTCGGAGAGGACGGACAGCTCATCGCTCATGTCCCGGAAGCGCTTGCGGGTGCGGTTGGTGATGAGCATGATCACCGCCGCGCCCAGAAGCACCGTTGCGGTGCTGACCAGGAGGATGGTGCGGCTGAGTGCCTGGATCTGCTCCTCATACCAGGCGGCGTCAAAGTCCACGCCGATGATGCCGGCCACGTCGCCCCTGGAGTCGAAAACAGGGCAGTAGGCGCTGTAGAAGTTGCCCCAGCGGTCCGCCATGGGGGCGACGTCCACGCTGGCGATGCCCGCGCCGGCAGAGCGCAGCGCATCGGTGCAGACCACTTCCTCACCGAACGCGCCGGGGTCCACCGGGTCGGGGTCCACGGTGAAGACAAATTCATCCTCGCCCACCTGGCGGACGGCGTAGATGAACTCCACGTTCACCCGCTCCTGGAAGACGGAGAGGATGCCGATGACCTCGTTGAAATACGGGCCGCCCACGTCCGCCTCGGTCAGCGTGCCCAGCTTGTCGCCGTCCATGAATCCGGCGGCGGTGCTGGTGACGTCCAGCATGCTTTTGTGCAGATTCGCCCGCAGGGTGCTGCGGGACTGGTCCAGCAGCAGCAGACCCAGCAGAATGTTGGCCGCCAGAAGCAAAGCGCCGAAAATCAGAACATATTGGATTGTAAGATTGAGCTTGCCTCGCTTTTTCATCTGTCATGCTCCGGTGATCCGCGGGATGAAAACGCCGGCCTCCCGGACAGTGAGAGGCCGGCTGGATGATTCCATTCTATTCCGATTTTGTAGGAAAAACAAGAAATATTTTATGCGGGGCGATGCGTTTCTCCCAGCTTGCGCAGGCGCTCGCCCAGATCCAGGCCCGTGACCTGCTTGATGACCCAGAGGAAGAAGAGCAGCACCAATACCGGGATGACGCAGGAGGTGACGATCATCACCGCCAGCGTCTCCACAAAGCGGTTGAGGGTGTCGGCCGCCTTGTCCGTCAGGCTGGAGGCAGTTTCGGCGATGCGGTCCAGAATGGTGGCGATGCGCCCGCTGTCCTCCTCTTCCGCCAGGGGAGAGGTGGTCTCCGTCAGCTCCTCCGCCGAGGCAACCGTGCGCTCGATCGTGGCCTCATAGGCGCGGTAGATCATGTCGGAGACCCGAAAGCTCACCGGGATCACCAGATACACCGCAAGGCCGATCACCGCCAGCTTCACCGCCAGCGCGTGCAGGGGCTTCCTCCAGCGGAACAGCCCGACACCGAACAGCACCAGCGCCAGGGGGATCAGCACCTTGAAGGCCGCCGCGCCCAGGATCGTCACAAGATACTTTTCCGTGTACAGTACGCAGAGGATCAGCAAAAAATACTCCGTGAAATCCGCCAGCTTCTCCGCGATGGGGGTGGCGGTGTCGCCGGGAATGGCGGAGATGCCCGCGCTGGCCAGGGCAGAGGCCGCCGACAGCTTCAGCACGGTTTCGGCCTTTTCGTCCACCGCGCTCAGGGTGGCCGCGTGGGTGGCGGCGTCGCCGGCCTTTTCCGCGAGGAAGAGGAAGGACACCACGGCCAGCAAAAGCAGCAGCGCCGCGATCAGGGCTTTTTTCAGATTGGCTTCCATGGGCTCGTCTCCTTTCATTCCGCCGCGAAGCGGACGGTATAGCGGCCTTCCTCCACCAGAGCGGCGACAAAGTTCCGGATGAGCACCCGGGCGTTTTCGTCGGCGTGGTCCAGCACGCCCCGCTCGATGGCCTTTTCCTCGGCGCTGCGCTCCAGCTCGACCAGGGAGCTGTTGAAGTCCGCAGCCGAGATGGGATTGCCGAGGCCGCTTTTTTCCTCGTAGAGCCGGAAGCTGTCCGGGTCGATGTCCACGTTCAGCACCGCCGCGCCCGGCATTGTCACGGTGATGACGCCGGCGTCGACGTCCTTCTCGATTCCGATCCGGGTGAAATCCACCCCCGCGGTCACCACGCCGTCATAGCTGGCGAGGAAGCTGGAGGCGGTGATGCCCAGCTCCAGGGAAAAGAGCTTTTTGATGCTGGAGAAATGCACCACGTCGGTGAAGTAGTATTCCTCCGT
>SVKR01000037.1 GCA_015068365.1 Oscillospiraceae bacterium | reverse complement strand
GGTCTGGTCAAGGTCCGCCTGTTCCGCCCCTTCTCCGCCGAGCGTCTGCTGGCCGCCATCCCCGAGACTGCGACGAAGATCGCCGTGCTGGACCGCACCAAGGAGCCGGGCAGCCAGGGCGAGCCTCTGTATATGGATGTGGTCACCGCCTTTGCCCGTCTGGGCCGCAAGGCCACCATCATCGGCGGCCGCTACGGTCTGGGCAGCAAGGACACCCCGCCCAGCTCCATGGCGGCGGTCTATAAGGAGCTGGAGAAGGCCGAGCCCAAGCGCCACTTCACCGTCGGCATCACCGACGACGTGACGGAGCTGTCCCTGCCCGAGCAGGAGATGCCCGACACCGCCCCTGCCGGCACCATCCAGTGCAAGTTCTGGGGCCTGGGCGGCGACGGCACCGTCGGCGCCAACAAGAACTCCATCAAGATCATCGGCGACCACACGGATAAATATGTCCAGGCCTACTTCCAGTATGACTCGAAGAAGACCGGCGGCGTCACCATCAGCCATCTGCGCTTCGGCGACAAGCCCATCCGCAGCCCCTATTACATCAACAAGGCCGACTTCGTGGCCTGCCACAACCCCGGCTATGTGACCAAGGGCTTCCGCATGGTCAACGACGTCAAGCCCGGCGGCGTGTTCCTCATCAACTGCCAGTGGGATTTTGACGCGCTGGAGCGCAACCTCTCCGGCGAGGCCAAGCGCTATATCGCAAAGAACAACATCCGCCTTTACACCATCAACGCCATCGACCTGGCGCTGAAGATCGGCATGGGCAAGCGCACCAACACCATTCTGCAAAGCGCGTTCTTTGCCCTGGCGGACGTGCTGCCCCGGGCGGAGGCCATCCGGTACATGAAGGACGCCGCCACCGCCAGCTATAAGAAGAAGGGCGACGACATCGTCCAGATGAACCACGCCGCCATCGACGCCGGCGCCGAGGCGCTGGTAGAGATCAAGGTCCCCGCCGCCTGGGCCGACGCGCCCGACGCGCCGGAGACCCCCATGCCTGAGGCGGCCAACCCGCTTCTGGCGGAGATGGTGAAAAAGATCACCGAGCCGGTGGAGCGCATGGACGGCCAGCGCCTGCCCGTCAGCGCCTTCCTCAAGCACGCCGACGGCACCTTTGAGATCGGCGCCAGCGTCTATTCCAAGCCCGGCGTGTCCGCGCTGGTGCCCACCTGGGATCCGGAAAAGTGCGTGCAGTGCAACCGCTGCGCCTACGTCTGCTCCCACGCTGCCATCCGCCCCTATGCCCTCACGGAAGCAGAGGCGAAGGGCGCACCCGCGGCGGCCAAGCTGGTGCCCGTCAAGGCCGGCAAGGGCAAGGGCGTCTATCAGTACATGATCGGCGTCTCCCCGCTGGACTGCCTGGGCTGCGGCGTTTGCACCGACGTCTGCCCGACGGCGTCGCTGAAGATGGTGCCCGCCGAGTCGCAGAGCGAGCAGCAGCCGGTCTGGACCTACCTCAACCGCGAGGTGGCCGAGAAGACCGATATGCAGGACAACACCGTCAAAGGCAGCCAGTTCCGCCGCCCGCTGCTGCAGTTCAGCGGCTCCTGCGCCGGCTGCGCGGAGACGGCCTATGCCCGCCTCATCACCCAGCTCTTCGGCGAGCGGATGTTCGTCGCCAACGCCACGGGCTGCTCCAGCATCTGGGGCGGCACGGCGGCCTGCTCGCCCTACGCCGCAGGCAAGTCCGGCAAGGGCGTGGCCTGGGCCAACTCCCTGTTTGAGGACAACGCCGAGTACGGCCTCGGCATGGCGCTGGGCCAGGGCTCTCACCGGGCGATGCTGATCGCCGACATCAAGGAGCTTTTGGGCAGCGAGTGCGGCAAGGTGGAATCCTTCCGCGCCGCGGCGGAGCAGTATCTGGCAACGGCGGACGACGGCGCGGCCAACGCCGCGGCCACTGAGGCGCTGATCCCCGAGCTGGAGAAGCTGGCCGACGCCGGCTATCCCATCGCCCCCAAGCTGCTGGCCGACAAGGCCTTCCTCAGCAAAAAGTCCGTCTGGATCTTCGGCGGCGACGGCTGGGCCTATGACATCGGCTTCGGCGGTGTGGACCATGTGCTGGCCAGCGGCGAGGACGTGAACATCTTCGTCTTCGACACCGAGGTCTATTCCAACACCGGCGGCCAGGCGTCGAAGGCCTCCAACCTGGGCCAGATCGCCCAGTTCGCCGCGGCGGGCAAGGCCACGGCCAAAAAGAGCCTGAGCGAGATCGCCATGAGCTACGGCTATGTCTATGTGGCGCAGGTGGCCATGGGCGCCGACCCCAACCAGACCCTCAAGGCCATCACCGAGGCTGAGGCCTATCACGGCCCGTCCCTCATCATCGGCTACTCCCCCTGCGAGATGCACTCCATCAAGGGCGGCATGATGAACTGCCAGCGCGAGATGAAGCGCGCCGTGGACTGCGGCTACTGGAACCTGTTCCGCTACAATCCCGCCGCTCCCGAAGGCCAGCGCTTCTCGCTGGACAGCAAGGCCCCCGGCGGCGACGAGGATTACCTCGCCTTCCTCATGAACGAGGCCCGCTACAGCGCGCTGGAGCGCTTCCACCCGGAGCGCGCCAAGGAGCTGTTCCAGAAGAACCTGGATGCCGCGAGAAAGCGCTACGGCCAGCTCGAGCGCCTGCGCGACTACTTCAACGAGACGTAAAAAACAAAATGCGAAAATCCCCCGGCATCCTCTGTAAGCCGGGGGATTTTCGCGTTCTGTATCAAATTCAAAATCACGCTGCCGGATATGCACAGACAAAGGGCTGGATATAGGGATCGTCCTTCTGGGCGCAGGGGCCCTCCTGCCACATATAGAAGAAGCGCTCCAGCGGATAGGTGTAATAGCCGTCCTGGGAATCGTCCGTGGTGTCATAGGGGTCGGCGAGGATCACCACGTCGTCCCGGGTGTCCTCCGTCCCGCAGGTGTCAAAGCCGATCACCACCTGCCAGTGGCCGCCCCAGTCCATCCAGTCCACGATCACGGGGATCCCTGCGTCGATCTTTTCAGCCAGAAATGCCTCAAAGTCCTTCTCTATGGCAAAGAGCGGCTCGGTATCCATGTGGATTTCTGTCTGCCAGCCCTGGGAGGTGAAGAAGCCGGCGAGGTTTTCCACACTGACGCCCTTGGCAGGGTCGGCCTCCATGCGCTCGGCAAGCCGCGCCTCGTCCCAGCTCTCGTCCCCGAACCAGCGCAGCACCATCAGGGACGAGGCGGCGCCGCAGGTATACTCCTCCTTCTGCTGATACGTCCGGAAGCCGCTGAGAATATGCAGGCCGCCGTCGCTTTCCATGGCGTAGAAATCATTGGGCGCGTAATAGACGCGCTCCGCGGACTTGCCCCCGGAAGCGGGGGTCTCCGCGGCGTCCTTCGCCCGTCTGAGGTGCCAGCCCAGGCCGAAACACACCGCTGCGAGCAGCACAGCAGCCAGAGACAGCAGGATCGCTCTCTTTGTCATGTGGATTCTCCTCTCTTTCGCACACACGTCGCATGGTGGAGCCGTCGGGTCATTCCTCCGCGCGGATGACGCGGATCCATTTTTTCGTGAAGAAGCGGATGGTGCACAGCACGCCCTTGGCGCCGAACTCCAGCTTCAGCAGGAAGAAGACCCAGAAGGCCGGCAGGTGCCAGACCAGTCCGGCCAGCGCGCCCAGCGGCAGGGAGAAGCACCAGACCAGGATGCTGTCGAAGATCATGATGAATTTCGTGTCGCCGCCGCCGCGCAGGATGCCCTTGCTGGTGACGAAGGCCAGCGTCTGCATGGGGGACATGATAATCATAAAGAGGAAGAACTCCCGCGCCATGGCCGCCGTCTGATCCGAGATGGTGTACAGGCGGATGTAGGGGTCGCGCAGCAGCAATATGAGCAGGGAAAAGACCAGCCCGAAGGCGACGGAGAGGATCACATAGGCCAGGCCCTGGCGATAGGCCTTCTCCGTGTCGCCGGAGCCGATGGTGTTGCCGATGACGACGGCGCTGGCGCCGCCCATGGCGCTGTTGCCGATGGTGAGGAGCTGATTGGCGGTGACGACGATGGAGTTGGCGGCGACGAATTCGGCGCTGATGTGGCCGATGATGACGCTGCCCAGCGCGATGCCCACCCCCAGGAAGGTGTCGCTGATGATGACGGGCAGGGAGTAGGTCAGGTACTTTTTCAGCAGGGCGGATTCCTTCAGGAAGAAATCCCGCAACCGGAAGCCGAAATTCTGATCCTTCAGCACGAAATATCCGAAGATGAAGGCAAACTCAAAGGTGCGGGCGATGACGGTGCCCACTGCGGCGCCCACGATCTCCAGCCGGGGGAAGAACCACACGCCGAAGATGAAGACATAGTTGAAAAACAGGTTGAGGAAGAAGGCGACGATGGAGCTGATGAGCGGCACCTTGACATGGTTGGTGCTGCGCAGCAGGTAGGTGGCGGTGGAGGAGACGCCGGCGAACAGGAAGGTGCTGCCCAGAAGGCGCATATAGGTCTTGCCCGCCTCCACCACACTGAGGTCGCTGGTGAAGCAGCGCAGGATGCCCTGCGGCCAGATGACGCTGAGCAGCAGGAATACGCCGCTGATGCCCACGGTGAAGCGCAGCGCGATGGCCGCCGTGGTCTTCAGGGCTTTGTGCTCGCCGCTGCCCCAGAACTGGGCGGACATGACGATGGCGCCGCTGCCCAGGCCCATGCAGACGAACTGGAAAATGGCGTAAAACTGGTTGGCCAGCGCCGCGGCGGCGATCTGCGTTTCGCCGAAGGAGCCCACCATGATGTTGTCCAGGAAGTTGATGCCGGTGGTGATGAGCTGCTGGAGCATCACGGGGATCAGCAAGCGCGCGGTCTGGCGGTAAAAATCGCGGTTTTTCAGCTCGGAAAAGACCATAAATCGCACCCTTTCAAAACGCTGCCAGCAGCTTTTTCGTATAGTCCTGCTGCGGGCGGTCGAAGATCTCGTCCACCGTGCCGGACTCGACGATGCTGCCGCTTTTCATGACCATGACGCGGTCACAGATCTGGTAGATGACGTTCAGATCGTGGGAGATGAAGAGATAGCTGAGGGACAGATCCCGGTGCAGCTCCAGCAGCAGGTCAAGGATCTGGGCCTGGATGGTCACGTCCAGGGCGCTGACGGGCTCGTCGGCGATGATGAAGCGGGGCCGCTGTATGAGCGCCACGGCGATGCCCACCCGCTGGCGCTGGCCGCCGGAGAGCTCGCGCGGGCGGCGCAGCGCGTACTGGGCGCCCAGGCCGACGCGGTCGAGCATGTCCGCCACGCGGCGCTTGCGCTCCTTCGCGTCATACTTGCCGTAGGCACGCAGGGGCTCCTCCACGATCCAGCCCACGGTTTTGGCCGGGTTCAGGCTGCCGTAGGGGTCCTGAAAGACCATCTGCGGCCGCTTGGTGAAGTGGGTGATCTCGCCGGTGTAGGGCTGCATGCCCAGAATAGCCTTGCTCAGCGTGCTTTTGCCGCAGCCGCTCTCGCCCACCAGGCCCATGATTTCCCCCTGCTCGATGGTGAAGGAGACGTCCCGCACGGCGTGAAAGCCCGGCTTTTTGCGGAAAAAGCCGCTGCTGCCCTCGTAGACCACGTCCACATGATTGACTTGTAACACCAGATCAGCCATTGTCGCGTTTCCGTTTCTCCCGGGTGGGGATGGCGGCGATCAGCCGCTTGGTATAGTCATGCTGCGGGTGCAGGAAGACCTCCTCGGTCGGGCCGGTCTCCACGATGTTGCCCTTGTACATCACGGCCACGCGGGTGCACAGCTTGCGCACGATGTGCAGGTCGTGAGAGATGAAGAGGATGCCGATGCCGCGGGTCTGGTTGATGCGCTTGAGCAGCTCAATGATCTGGGCCTGCACCGTCACGTCCAGGGCGGTGGTGGGCTCGTCCGCCAGAAGCAGCTTCGGGTCGATGATGAAGGCGGCGGCGATCATGGCGCGCTGGCGCTGGCCGCCGGAGAGCTGGTGGGGGTATTTCTCATAGGTGACGGGCGGATCGGGCAGGCCCACCTTTTCCATGACCTCCAGGGCAAGCGCCTTGCGCTCCGCCGGGGTCAGCTGCGTATGGATGTGCAGCACCTCTTCGATCTGGTGCCCCACCTTCATCAGCGGGTTGAGGCTGGTCATGGGCTCCTGGAAGATCATGCCGATCTCCCGGCCCTGCACCTTGCGCAGCTCTTCGCGGGGGCACTGGAGCAGGTCCCGCCCCTCAAAGAGGATCTGGCCGCTCAGCTCGGCGGTGCTGCGGCGTAGCAGCCCGGCGATGGAAAGCGCCGTCACGGATTTGCCGGAGCCGCTTTCGCCCACCAGACCCAGGCGCTCGCCCGCGTCCATGTGCAGGTTGATGCCGTGCAGCACTTCCTTGTCCTCGGCGCGGGAGTGGAAGCTGAGATGCAGATCACGCACGTCAAGCATTGTCCCATTCCCCCAATCCGTCGGAGATGAGGCCCACGCCCAGGATCAGAAACACGATGGTCAACCCCGCTGACAGGGCATACCAGGGCGCGGAGAAGAAAAAGGCCTGGCTTTCGCTGAGCATGCGGCCCAGGCTGGCGTCCGGCAGAAGCACGCCGATGCCCACATAGCTCATGGCGGCCTCCGCCAGAACGGCGTTATTGAAGCCGATGGTGACGGAGCTGAGAAGCACCGGCCACACATTCGGCAATATGTGCACAAACATGATGCGCAGCGTGCCCACGCCCATCAGCCGGGCATTGCGCACATAGTCCAGCTCCTTCTGCTTGGCGTACTCGCTGCGCACCACGCGGGAAAAGCTGGGGATAAACAGCAGCGTGAGGGCCAGGATGATGTTGTACTTGCCGCTGCCCAGAAGCGAGATGAGCACCAGCGCCAGCAGGATGCTGGGAAAGGCGGTGATGACGTCGGCGACGCGCATCAGCACCTCGTCCACCCAGCCGCCGTACCAGCCGGTGAAGGCGCCGATGAGGATGCCGAAGAACAGTCCCGCCGCCACGGCGCTGACGGCGATGAACAGCGTGGTGCCGGCCCCCTCCAGCACGCGGGAGAAAATGTCGCGGCCGAAGTTGTCCGTGCCCAGCAGGTGGGCAAGGGAGGGCGGCTGCATTTTCGCGGCGGTGTCCATGGCCTCGGCGTCATAGGGCGTCCAGAATACGCCGACGATGACCAGCAGGAGCATGAAGGCCGTGATGCAGCAGCCGATGATGAAATTGTTGTGGTGCTTTTTCACGGGGCACGCTCCTTTCTGAGAAAAATGGCTGAAGCGTCATTGCGAGGCGCGCAGCGCCGTGGCAATCCGTTCTCTCATACAGGGGAAACGGATTCCCACGCCAGTGTGCGCACTGGCTCGGAATGACAGGCATGTGGGTTTAAACATACGCCTGGTCGATGTCCACCACGGCGTAGTGGTTGGGGTAGGCGTCGGCCACCAGAAGGCGGATGCGCTCGGCCACGGCCTCCTCCGTCATGGGAAGGCCGGCGGGCACCACGGCGTCAAAGATGACGTTGGTGTGGGTCTTGCCCGGTACCACGCGGAAATCGTGGATGGTGATGGCCGGGTCGATGCGCTTTACGAGCTCCGCCACGCGCTCGCGCATGGCAAGCACCGCTTCGTTGTCCGACTCGATGGGGTCCATGTGGATGGTGGCGTGGCAGCCGCAGGCGGCGGTCAGCTCCCGCTCGATGTTGTCGATGGCGTCGTGCAGGGCGAAGAAATCGCCCTTGCCGTCCACCTCGGTGTGCAGCGTCACCATCTTGCGGCCGGGGCCGTAGTCGTGCACCACGAGGTCGTGAATGCCGATGACCTCCGGGTGGGACATGACGATGTCGCTGACGCGCTGCACCAGCTCCGGGTCCGGGGCCTGGCCCAGCAGGGGGGCCAGGGTGTCCTTCGCGGCGCAGTAGCCGGCATAGAGGATGAAAAGCGCCACCAGCAAGCCGGCGTAGCCGTCGATGTTGATGTGGAAGAAGTGCGCCGCGCCCATGCTCAGCAGCACTACCGTGGTGGCCACGGCGTCGGACAGAGAGTCCGTGGCGGTGGCGGCCATGGCGGTGGAGCCGATCTTCCGGCCCACGGCGCGGTTATAGAAGAACATGTACAGCTTCACGCAGATGGAGACCGCCAGAATGACGGCGGGCAGCCAGCTTGAGCGCATCGGCTCCGGCGACAGGATCTTTTCAATGGAGCTCTTGGCCAGCTCAAAGCCCATCAGAAAAATGAGGAAGGAGACGATGAGCCCGGAGACATACTCGATGCGGCCGTGGCCATAGGGGTGGACCGGGTCGGGCTTTTTCCCCGCCAGGCGGAAGCCCAGCAGCGTCACCAGTGAGCTGCCGGCGTCGGAGAGGTTGTTGAACGAGTCCGCCACGATGGCGATGGAGCCGGAGAGCGTGCCGGCAAAGTATTTCCCGGCGAACAGGAGGATGTTGAGGCAGATGCCCACCAGCCCGCAGAGCGTGCCGTAGGCCTGCCGCACATGCCCGTCGCCGTAGTTTTTCCAGTCCTTGATGAAAAGCCGGGAGAGAAGAGAGATCATGCCAAACGCCTCCAAAATGAAGATCGGGCCATCGCGCCCTCAGGGTCTCCGGCGTAATTATTTCAGTCGAATGCGGGGGTCAACCAGCTGATAGGCCACATCGGCCAGGAAGTTGACAAAGATGACCAGCGCCGAGATGATCATGATGATGCTCAGCACCACGGGATAGTCCCGGTTGGAGATGGACAGCAGCAGCAGCCGCCCCAGGCCGGGGACGATGAAGACCTGCTCCACAATGATGCTGCCGGCCACGATGTCGGCGATGGTGACCGCGAGAAAGGTGATGACAGGGATGATGGAGTTGCGCAGCACGTGATAGCGCAGGGCGCTTTTGCGGCTGTGGCCGCGGGAATAGGCGGTGCGGACATAGTCCTCGTCCAGCTCGCTGAGAATGCTGCTGCGCAGCAGCTTTACGGTCATGGCGCTTTTCGGCAGGGCGATGGACAGGGCGGGGAAGAAGAGGTAGCCCAGAAAGCCCCAGAAGCTCTCCTTCGCGCTGACAAAGTTGCCCGCCACGAAAAGCCGCAGCGCCAGGCCGAACACACTGGTAAAGATGATGCCGATGAAAAAGGGCGGGATGCTCATGGTGATCTGCGTCAGGGCGGAAAACACCCGGTCCAGCACCGAGCCCTCCTTGCGGGCCAGGAGGAGGCCCAGGGGGATGGAGATGAGCACCACCAGCAAAAAGGCGATGAGCGAGAGCATCGCCGTGATGCCCAGCTTGCCCGCCAGAAGCGAGCGCACCGGCTGGGAGTAGCTGTAGCTGACGCCCAGGTCCCCGCCGAAAAAGCCGCCCAGCCAGCGCAGATAGCGCAGCGGCAGCGGCACGTCCAGCCCCAGCTCGTGGCGCAGGACCGCAGCCCGCTCCGCCGTCCATTCCGTGCCCAACATCTTGGTGGTGGGGTCGCCGGGCAGGACTTCAAAGGCCAGAAAGGCGAGAATGGAAATGACAAGAAGGGTGACGAGCATCGTCACCGCTTTTTTTGCGATGTATTTCATGCCGGTCCCCCCTCCTTTGCAGATACGCCGCGTCCCCGGGGACGGAAGATCCCCGGGGGACGGAGCGTTGGAACAGTTTATGCCGGAATGGCGCGCCGCGTGCCGCTTACGCGGTGAAGTAGACGCGGCTGAGGTCCATCACATAGATGGGGTAGAAGGTATAGCCGTCCAGATCCTGGCGCATGCCCACCAGGTCGCAGGGGTCCTGCACGTAGACGGCGGCGGCCTGCTCGGCCAGGATGCGCTGGCAGTCCTTGTAGTCCTGGATCTGCGCGTCCTCAGTGGTCTCGGCCAGGGCCTTGGCATAGGCCGCGTCATACTCCGGGCTGGTGAAGTTGCAGACGTTCTTGCCGCTTTCGCTCTGGAAGCGGGCCAGCAGGCTCTGCGCGGTCATGGCGGCGGAGGTGTCAAAGCCGACCACGGTGGCCTGGTAATCCCGGTTCTTGTAGACGTTTTCCAGCCAGGCGCTCCACTCCACGGTCTGGATGGTGCACTTCACGCCGATGGCCTTCAGCTGCTCGGCGATGACCTGGGCGGTGTCCACATGGATCTGATAGTTGCCCGGGACGGTGATGGTCAGCTCAAAGCCGTCGGGATAGCCGGCCTCGGCCAGCAGGGCCTTGGCCTTTTCAACGTCCTGGGTGTAGAAGCCGCTGAGGTCGTTGTAATATTTGCCAAAGGCGGGGTACATGCTGCTGCCCAGCACGCTGCCCATGCCGTCGTTCACCAGGTCGAGGATCTTCTGGCGGTCCACGCCGTAGCACAGGGCCTGGCGGACGCGCACGTCGGCCAGCGGGCCGTAGGCGTTGTTCAGATACATGGCCTGCACGAGGTTCATGCTGCCCTCGGCCACCTTGTAGTCCTTGCCCAGCTCAGCGGCCTGGGTGCTGGTGAGGTGGGCGCACAGGTCGATGGCGCCGCTTTTCAGGCTCATGACCAGCACGTTGGCGTTTTCAATGATCTTGAAGGTCACCTTGTCCAGATAGGCCGGGGTGCCCCAATAGTCGGCAAAGCGCTCCAGCACGATGTTCTCCTGCGCCTTGCGGGAGACAAAGCGGAACGGGCCGGTGCCCACCAGGCCGTCCGCCGGGTCGCTGCCCTCGGGGATGATGGCCGCGGTGAGGTAGGAGAGGAACTCCAGATACGGCTCCGCCGTCTTGATGACGACGGTGTGGTCGTCCGTGGCCTCCACGGACTGCACCGCGCTGAACTGGGCGATCAGCGGCTTGTCGCTGTCCTTGCCGGCCACGCGGTTGATGGAATAGACAACATCCCCGACCGTCACGGTCTTGCCGTTGTGGAACTTGACGCCGTCACGCAGGGTAAAGGTGAAGGTGTCGCCGGTGTCCGCAATGGTGTAAGCGCTCGCGACAGCGGGGATCAGATTACCGTTTTCATCGGGCTTAACAAGGCCCTCAAACACGTTGAAGAGGATCTCTCTGGTTCCTGCCGCCGTCATTTTGTGGGGGTCAAGACTGTCGTCCAGGTCCTGGGCAATGCCCACGGTCAGCTCCCCGCCCTGGACCGGGCCGGCGGGAGCGGTGCTTTCCTTCGGCGTATCGGTGCCGGAATTGCCGCCTTTGCATCCGCAGAGTGCAGCAGTCAGCATGACAAGTGCCAGAAGGAGGGTGAGAATGCGTTTCAGAGATTTCATAGTGCTTCTCCTTTTGAAAATTGCATACTCAATATGCAGTTGTATGTACGGTCCAGCCGGGAAAAGCTCCCGTACCGGCCGTGCCAGTGCAGTATATCTTATTTTATGCCGCTTTGCAATTCCTTTTTCATAGGGTGTTATGCGTCTGCTGCATCATCGCGCAGCACCGCCCGGACGTTCCGCTCAAATTTGCTGCGGGCGCCCATGACCTCGTGGCCGCAGCCGCAGCAGCGCAGGCGGAAATCCGCGCCGATGCGCAGCACCAGCCACTCGCTGCTGCCGCAGGGGTGGGCCTTTTTCATTTTCAGCCGGTCGCCGACGCGGATGTCCATCAGCCTTCCCCCTTGATCTTGTCCCAGTAGGCCTTGGCGGCCTGCTCGGTCTTGTTGTCGCCGTACTCGTAATATTTTGTCCCAACCAGGTTGTCGGGCAAATACTGCTGCGCGACCCAGCGATTGGGGAAGTCGTGGGGGTACTTGTAGCCCTGCTCCCGCTCAAAGCCCGCGCCGTCGGCGTGGACATTCTGCAGTTCGCGGGGGATCGGCCCGGCCTTGCCGGCGCGGATGTCGGCCCGGGCGGCCATGATGCCGAGGCAGGCCGTGTTGCTCTTCGGCCAGGTGGCCAGCAGAATGACCGCCTCGGCCAGGGGGAGCTGCGCCTCCGGCAGGCCAAGCTGCAGCGCGCTGTCGACACAGGCCTTGACGATGGGCACGGCCATGGGATAGGCAAGGCCGATGTCCTCGCTGGCGGAGCAGAGGATGCGCCGGCAGGCGCCGATCAGGTCCCCCGCCTCCAGAAGCCGGCCCAGATAGTGCAGCGCCGCGTCCGGGTCGGAGCCGCGCATGGACTTCATGAGGGCGGAGACCGTGTCGAAATGGTCGTCCCCCTCCCGGTCATAGCGCATGGCGCTGCGCTGGGAGACGGCCTTGGCATCCTCCAGCGTCAGCAGCACCTTGCCTTCGGTTCGGCGGGCGGCGGTGAACAGCAGCTCCACGGAGTTGATGGCCTTGCGCACGTCCCCGCCGCAGCTGCGGGCGATGTGCTCGGCCACGCCGGGTTCGATCTCCGCGTGCAGCGCGTCGCGGGTGCAGAGATAGTCCACCGCCCGGTCCACCGCCGGAAGCACCGATTCCGGCTCCACGCTTTTGAACTCAAAGATGGTGCTGCGGCTCAGAATCGCGTTGAACACGTAGAAATAGGGGTTTTCCGTGGTGGAGGCGATGAGCGTGATGGAGCCGTTTTCGATGAACTCCAGCAGGCTTTGCTGCTGCTTTTTGTTGAAGTACTGGATCTCGTCCAGGTACAGCAGGATGCCGCCGGGGGCCAGGAAGGTGTCCAGCTCGTCGATGATGGCCTTCACGTCCGCGATGCCGGCGGTGGTGGCGTTCAATTTGCGCAGCGTGCGGTTGGTCTGCTGCGCGATGATGCGGGCCACGGTGGTCTTGCCGGTGCCGGAGGGGCCGTAGAAGATCATATTGGGCACCTCGCCGGACTCCACGATGCGGCGCAGCATGCCGTCATGCCCCAGAATGTGGGTCTGCCCCACCACCTCGTCCAGGGTCTGGGGGCGGATTTCGTCTGCCAGAGGTCGGTACATCGTCACTCACCTGCGCTTTTTGCCAGAATAACAACAGTATACCGCATTTCTCCGGAAATGAAAAGTCTTTCCCGTTTTTCTGATTTTTACCATGGTAATTTTTGCAGCATTATGTTAGAATGGTAAAGAAATGAAGCGCAGTGCCGTTTCCTGCGGCTGAAAGGAGTTTTCCAAGGATGAAAAACCTGAAAAAACTGACCCTGCTCCACTCCAACGACATGCACGGCGATTTTCTGGCGGAAAATGTCTACGACCGGCCCGTGGGCGGCATCTCCCTGCTCTCCGGCTATGTCAACCGCGTGCGGCAGGAGGAGAAAAACGTCATCTACGCCATCGCGGGCGATATGTTCCGCGGCTCCATCATCGACTCAGAGTTCAAGGGCATCTCCACGATCCAGATCATGAACATGCTGGGCCCGGACGTGGTGACCCCGGGCAACCACGAGGTGGACTACGGCGTGGCGCATCTGCTGTTCCTCGAAAAATGCGCGGAGTTTCCCATCATCAACGCCAATCTGCACATCAAGACCAACCACGCCCGCCTGTTCAAGCCCTATCACATCATTGAGATCGACGGGATGAAGATCCTGTTCATCGGCATCCTCACCGACATCGTTCTGCAGCAGTGCAAGACCGACGGGCTGATCGGCTCGTTCGTGAGCATCGAGGACGCGGTGGAGGAGATCGGCAGGATCTGCAACACCTACAACAGCATCGACATCGACTTCACCGTGCTGCTGACCCACATCGGCTTTGAGGAGGACAAGCGCCTTGCCGCGATGCTGGACCCCGCCTGGGGCGTGGACGTGATCATCGGCGGCCATTCCCACACCTTCCTGACGGAGCCGGCGGTGGTCAACGGCATCCCAATCGTCCAGGCCGGCACCGGCACGGACCAGATCGGCCGCTTCGACATCATGATCGACACGGACAACAACTGCATCGACTCCTTCACCTGGCAGTCCGTCCCCATCAACGAGGACACCTGCCCATGGGACTATGACATCGAGGATCTGATCCTCAACTACAAGCTGCGCACCGACGACAAGTACGGCAAGATCATCACCCGCTTTGTCCGCAAGCTCACCCACCCGGACCGCTTCCGCGAGACGGAGCTGGGCGATCTGTTCAGCGACGTGCTGAAGGATGCTTTGGGCGTGGACATTTTCCTGCTGGGCTCCGGCAGCATCCGCAACGAGCAGCTTGGCCCCGTGGTCACCAAGGGCGATCTGCGGGAGTGCTTCCCCTATGACGACGCGGTGCACACCATCTATGTCACCGGCGCGCAGCTGGAGCACATGCTGCTGCGCATGCTGCGCGACGAGGCCTTCACCGGCGCGCACACGGAGTTTTACCAGCTCAGCCGCGGGCTGGAGGTGGAGTATGACCAGGCCAGCCACAGCTTCCTGCGCTTTAACTTTGAGGGCGTGCCCATCGACGAGGAGCGGGTCTACTCCGTGGGCTTGCAGCACTTCCACTTCCTGAATCTGCTGGATTCCTTCGACATGACGCTGGAGGAGCTGCGCCCCAACCGCCCGGATCGCATGGTGGCCACCTCCTGTACCCAGATCATCGAGGAGATGCTCACCAACGGCCAGCACCAGAACGCCAGCGGGGAGGGCAGGCTGATCCTGCACCTGCTGCGGGACCAGGTATGACCGTTTTCCGCCAAAAACCGCCCTTCCGAACGGTCGGAAGGGCGGCTTTTGCGCTGTCTCCCGGTTACCTGCGGCTTCCCGGAAGATTCTGCCGAAAATGCGCTATAAAATCTGCACTGCGGAATTGACGGGACAGAGAACAGGTGATATAATTCCTGTATCAACCCATAAGGATTGATTATTATACTGCGCTGTCTGTCCCCGGACGGGCGGCAGAAGGGAACTCTATGACACTGGAAACGATCCATGCCCTGGGCGCGGAGCTGGAGCAGCTTTACTGTCTGAAAACGGCGCCGCTGGCCATCCGGCTGATTGACCGCGATGAGATCCCCGAAGGCTGCACCCAGCCCTCATCGGAGGGGAAGCACTATGCCCTGTGCCAGTCGCTGGCCTTTTCCCGCCGCACCCGCCACGGCCTGGCGGTGTTCGCGGAGGACCACTGGTGCCTGTGGCCGGTCATCAATTTCCGCCTGCGCGCGCTGGATGAGGGCGACAAAAAATATGTCGGCAGCACCTATTTCATCCGCGACCCGGAGGTGAGCTATCGCCACTTCTGCGAGGAATACCCCTACATCGAGGAGGGATTGGCGAAGGAAGGCATGGCCATCGCCCCGCTGGAGTCCTGCAGCTTTGCGCCCGAGGCCGTGATGGTCTACTGCGAGCCGGCCCAGCTGCGGCAATTACTGATGGCGTCGAAGTTCCACAGCGGCAGGATCGCCGGCGCGTCCTTTGACACCTGCGATTCCTGCGGCGCGGCGCTTCTGCCGATTTTGAACGGCGAGCGGCTTTACAATGTCTCCATCCCGGACGCCGGGGAGTATGAGCGCAGCCTCTGCGGCGAGAACGAGATGATCTTCACCTTCGCCGGCGCGGAGCTGGAAAAGCTGGTGGGCGCGGCCAGAGATCTCACCAACCGGGGCTTCGGCTACAAGCAGCTGGCCTACGACATCCGCCCGGACTATGCCCGGCCGAAATTCTATCAGGACATGTTTGCCAAATGGGGCCTGGACACCGGCGAGGAGTGGATTCCCGGCAAGCGCTGAAAAAAGAAAAAACAAAAAACATATTTGGAAGGAAAACGGAAGGAGCACAACATGGAAAACGAATATGTGAAGTTTGACCCCAAGGAACTGGAAATCAAGGACTACATCAACAAGGACAGCGCTTATCTGCCGCCGATCCCGGTGTACAACAGCCCCATCACCCCGCGGGAGAATTTCCGGCGCATGCTCAAGGGAGAGCATTACCTCTGGCTGCCCCACACCCAGGACATCAACTATCTCTTCCCCTGGTGCGTGCCGGACAGCATCGCCCGCGGCATGGTCAGCAACTCCACCAGATTCACCCCCGACCAGTTCGGCGGCAAGGATATGTTCGGCATCGAGTGGGAGTATGTCCCCCAGGTGCAGGGCTCCATGGTGCGCCCCGGCGTGCCCTTCTGCGACGATCTGGACAACTGGCGCGACGTGATGAAGGAGCCGGACATCGACTCCTGGCCCTGGGAGGAGTGCGCCAAGGAGGCGGAGAAGTCCCTGCGTGACGGCCGCTTCGTCAAGATCAGCTTCTTCACCGGCTTCTTTGAGCGCGTGATCTCCATGATCGAGATGACCGACGCCCTGATGGCCATGATCGACGAGGACTTCTACGACACGCTGCATGAGCTGTTCGACTGGCTGGCGGACATCTATGACAAGATCTTTGCCAAGTACGAGCAGTATTTCCACCCCGATGCCGTCTGGTTCCATGACGACTGGGGCAACCAGCTGGCCCCCTTCTTCCACGCCGAGAATCTGCGGGAGGTCATCGCCCCCCACATGAAGAAGGTCGTGGACTCCGCCCACAAGCACGGCATGTTCTTCGAGCTGCACTCCTGCGGCAAGATCGAGTCTCTGGTGCCGGTGATGATCGAGTGCGGCATCGACATGTGGAACGGCCAGATCATGAACGACAAGGTGGCCTGCGCCAAGCAGTACGGCGACAAGATCGTTGTGGACAGCTACACCCCCGACATCCCCCACGACGCCGACGAGGCCACCGTGCGCAAGGTGCTGGGCGAGTGGCTGGACCAGTTCGGCACCGCCCGCCACTATGTGGGTCTGAACTTCGGCTCGCACCCGCTGGAGTACAAGGTGCTCTACGAGCTGTCCCGCAAGCTCTACAATCCCTGAAATCGTCCAATCCGAGAAAAAACCGCGCAAAGCCGTCCGCGTCAAGCTGTCGACAAAGTGTCGACAGCTTGAAAAGCAAAAACCGAAACATTGAAAAAATGTTCCGGTTTTTGCGAAGATTGAACGTGCAGGGGGACTCCCGTCCCCCCTCACACCCCCCCCATGCGAGACTGTTCCCTGGCAAAACAGGATTTGTCTACAGTCTGAGAAAAACCGCGCATTGCGCGGTTTTTTCCTGAATCAATGAGAAAGGAAAGCGACCATGGCGACACGATATCCCCATGTCTTTTCCCCCATCCGCATCCGCGGTGTTGACTTCAAAAACCGCATCGAGCTGGCCCCGCCCTCGCTGAATCTCTGCTCTCCGGACCATCTGGTGACGGACGGCTTTGTGGACTTAAACCGCTCCATCGCCTGGGGCGGCGCGGCCATACTGTCCGTGGGCAACGTGATGGTGGACATCAACGACTGCATGAACGAGGAGCTGCAGCTGGACCTGAGCAGCGATGAGTGCATCCTGCCGCTGAGCAAATTTGCCCTCATGTGCGAGGGCTTCGGCGCCCACGGCTCGCTGGAGATCAACCACGGCGGCAAGGACAGCCAGTTTTTCCGCACCGGAAAGCCCGCCTTTGCCCCCAGCAGCTATTATTCCACCTGGGAACTGGCCAGCGCAAAGCAGATGGGCCGCGAGCCGGTGAAGACCATCGAGATGAGCATCGACAAGATCCATGAGACCGTGGAAAAGTTCGGCCAGGCCACGCTGCGGGCAAAAAAGGCCGGGATGAAGATGGCCATGATCCACTGCGGCCACGCCAACCTCATCAGCCAGTTCGCCAGCCCGCTGTACAACCACCGCACGGACGAGTACGGCGGCTCGCTGGAAAACCGCGCCCGCTTCACCGTTGAGGTGCTGGACCGGGTGCGCCAGCTCTGCGGCGAGGACTTTGTCATCGAAGCGCGCATCTCCGCCGACGAGATCATCCCCGGCGGTATGGACTATGAAGAAACGCTGAAGTACATCGCCCTCATCCAGGACAAGATCGACATTCTGCATGTCTCCGCCGGCGTGCACGGGGAGTTCGGCTACATGCGCAACTGGTGGCAGAACTATATGATGGACCGGGAGTTCAACGTCCACTATGCCGCCTCCATCAAGAAGGAGTTTCCCAATCTGCTCATCAACACCGTGGGCAGCATCAAGAGCATCGACCGCGCCGAGGAGATCATCGCTTCCGGCAAGGCGGATTTTGTGTCCATGTGCCGCCCGCTGCTGGCCGACCCGGATATGCCCCGCAAGTTCGCCGAGGGCCGCGAGGAGGACCACCGCCCCTGCCTGCGCTGCCAGCGCTGCGCCGGGGATGAGCACCGGGTCATCTCCTGCTCCGTCAACCCCTTCCTGGGCCGGGAGCGGGAGTTCCCCCTGGGCAAGGTGCAGAAAGCGGAGGAAAAGCGCAAGGTCGCCGTCGTCGGCGGCGGCCCCGGCGGCATCGCCGCCGCCGTGATCGCCTGCCGCCGCGGCCATGACGTGACGCTGTATGAAAAGACCGGGCGTCTGGGCGGCGCGCTCAACTATGCCGTGCTGCCTGACTTCAAGCGGGACCTGGCGGACTATCTGCACTATCTCACCGTCCAGGCCGGCAAGTGCGGCGCGAAGATCCTGCTGAACACCACCGCCACCCGTGAGATGCTGGAGCGCGAGAACTATGACGCCGTCATCGTCGCCATCGGCGCGGAGCCCGTGGTGCCGAATGTCCCCGGCGCGACGCTGCCCCACGTCTGCTGGGCGCCGCTGGCCGACGCCGGCGAGGCGCCCTGCGGGGAGAAGGTCGTGGTGGTGGGGGCCGGCGCCGTCGGTCTGGAGGCCGCCATCGACATGCAGCGCGCCGGAAAGGACGTGACGGTGATCGAGCTGATGGACGACTATGTCAGCCTGCGCCAGTCCGGCAACGCCGGGGCGGCGGAGTTTCTGCGCCTGATCGAGGCCATGGAGCTGGACGTGCGCCTGGGCCACCGGCTGCTGGAGATCACGCCCGACACGGTGCTGTGCGAAAATGTCCACACCGGTGAGCGCTTCTCGCTCCCGGCGGACACGGTGCTGCTGGCGGTGGGGCTGAAGGCCCGCTCCGCCGAGGCGGACGAGCTGCGCCTGGCCTGTCCCGGCCCCAATGCCTTCCTGATCGGCGACTGCCTCTATCCCGGCGGCAATGTCAAGGCCGCCACGGCGGGGGCGCTGTCCGCGGCGGGCTATCTGTGATGATTTTTGAAACCAAACAAGGCGGCAAGCTGCGCGCTTGCCGCCTTGTTCTTATTTCTTTTCCCCGGTCCAGCCGCCCAGATAGGCCACATCGTGCAGCGTCCGGGCGATCTCGTCCAGGTCCGAGCCCAGACGCTGCTGGGCGCGCTTGCCGTAGCGGGCATATTCCTTCAGATCCAGCGTGCGCAGCAGCGCCTTGATGGAGCGGACGATGAGCTGCTCCGGCGCGGTGGCGGAATCGCTGCTCAGCGTCATCTCAATGGAAATGTCCTCGTGCTCATTGGTGATGAAGATCTTGTTTTTCATCTGTGTTTTCCTCGCTCGGCAGTGCGTTTCAGCGCTTGAGATAGTCCGGGGAGACCGGAAACTCGAAATAGACGTCCGGGTATGGCTCATCGCGCAGGGAGAAGTGCCACCACTCGCAGTCGATGGGCTGGAAGCCGTTTCGCACCATGGCGCTTTGCAGGAACATGCGGTTGGCGTACTGCTCGTCCGTCACGGCGCGACAGTCCGGGTGGGAACGCTCGCTGAACAGGTCAAAGGGGCTGCCCATGTCCACTTCCTTACCGCTGCGCATGTCCAGCAGCGTCAGGTCCACGGCGCTGCCCCGGCTGTGGGAGGACTGGCTGGCGATGTAGCCCTGCTGAAAAAGCGCCTGCTTTTCCAAATCGGGGTAGAAGTAGGGCTTCATCCGCAGGTCCAGGTCCTCAATGCCCCACAGGACAAAGTGCCGCACCGCGCAGGCGGGGCGGTAGGCGTCAAACACCCTCAGGCGATAGCCCTGCACGTTCATCTCGTTCGCCACCGCCTTCAGCGCCCGCGCCGCCTCCACGGTCAGAAGCGCCGCCGGCGCTTCATAGCCGTCGATGCGCTCGCCGACGAAGTTGAAGGTGGAATAATAGCGGATCTCCTGCACGATGCCCGGCACATAGTCTGCCAGAAGCACAAAGCCGGAGGGATCCATGGTCACGCTCTGCTTGAAATCCATTGAAAAACGCCCCTTTGCCCGGTCCTCATTCCGATCCCTTTACGTCAGATACGGGATCGGGTCCGTAAAAAAATGCGCGTCCACCTCTTCCGGGGAGCCGTATTTGCCGATCATGATGAAAAGCTCCTGGTCCTCGCCGTCCACCGTGCGGGCGCCGAAGGCGCGGCCCACGCTGGTCAGGCGGTCCCAGTTGTCCAGGAAACAGAGCGTGTCGCTGCGGAAGCCGAAGCGCGGCCCCAGGATCTTTTCCAGGTTCTGCTCCGTCACGCTGACGAGGTACATGCCCTCCTTGATGCGGACATAGTACGCCTGCTCATCGCTGCTGGGCATCTCCTTCATCAGCTCGCGGAAGCGCCTGGTGGTGTCGGGCAGGTCGGCGGTGTCCACCTGGTTTTTGGGGTAGCCGATGCGGTACCAGTGCGGGTCATGGTAGACGTGGATGGTGGAGAGGTTGTGCCCGTAGGTCCAGCGCACGCAGGTGCCGGCCACGTCGGCGGTGAAGCCGTGGCGGCGCAGGTCCGTGTGGGCCGTGCCCTCCACGGCGATGTAGCCGAAGCCGAAATGGCTTTCGATCACATAGGGCCACAGCGGGTTTTCCCCGGCGGCGCAGCGCAGAAAGGTCACCAGTTCGTTTTCCATGTCGATGACCCAGGTGTGGTTCTCGCGCGGGGCCTTGTCCGCAATGACGTAAGTCAGCAGATAGGTGTCGTCGTCGGACTTGCGGCACTCATAGGTCTCGGCCTTGGGCGCGCCGTCCTCCTTCGCCCACTCCAGCGTGCGCTTTCCCGTCACGCGCAGGGTATAGGTCCCGGCGCCCTCGCCGGTGTCGATGACGAAGCGAAAAGTCTGTCCCGCCAGCTCATAGCAGCGGGGCGGGCAGTACTGGTGAATGGATTTTTTCGCCGCGATGGGGGAGTATTTCTGCATCAGATCCATGATGGGTCCTCCTTTTTCATTCGGGCTGACCGTAGCGGTCCGCCAGGAAGAGATAGCACGAGCTGGTCCAGGCCGACCAGAAGAGCCTCCGCTCGCCGTAGGCGGTCAGGCTTCGGTCCTCGCCGCCGGAGAGGGCGTTGTAGATGTGGAAAAAGCCGTGGCTGCGCAGCGCGTCGCAATACTTCACGGCAACGCGCCGGGCCAGGTCCCGGCGGCCACAGGCCTCCAGCGCCAGGCAGAGGAAAAACTGCGCCGGGGTGATGACGCTGCCGGAGGAAAAGCCGCCGCGGAAGGTGGGGGCGTCCATCGGCTCGCTGGTCAGGCCGATGGCGCTGTCAAAGCCGCCGGGGCGGAAAAGCCGGGCGATGGATTTTTCGATGACCTCCGCCGGAAGCCGGCGGCCCAGCAGCAGCGCCATGTAGAAGGAGATGTTGTCGTTTTCCGAGCGCTGCCCGGTCTCCACACAGAAGCTGTGCCACTGTTCCCCGTCCCAGAAGGCGTCCAGAAGGCGCTCGATGAGCTCGCGGGAGCGGCGCAGGAACGTTGCCTGCTCCGCTTCCGGCATGCCCGCCGTCGCGCCCAGGCGGGCGATGGCCTCCAGTTGAAGGGCCAGAAGCGCGTTTAGGTCCGGGCAGGCCTGGGGCATCCCCAGACGGTACTGGGGCGCATCCTCCCAGCCGGTCTCCAGCGCGCGGTCGTATTCGCAAAGGCCGTCCCGGTCGCTGTCGCGGAAGTTGAAATAGTATTCCGTCGCCTTTTTCATGCGTTCCAAAAGCCACTGCCGCTCCGCCGCCGTGGGCGCGGCGGCGTCCAGAACGCCTTCGTCCATCAGCCACAGCAGCGCCATGCCCTGCACCGGCGGCTTCATCGCCACGCGGCCGGGCACGTCCTTGTAGGGCACGGCGTCGGACAGCCGCCCGTTGGCGTCCTGATAGTCAAAGCAGGAGCACAAAAGGTCCCAGGCCAGGCGCGGCGCGCGGTGCAGGCACACGGATTGCATCGGCATCTGCCAGGCAAAGGCCTGCTCGAAGACGCTGTGGATCATCTTCACCATCGGGCGGTGATAGTCGTTTTCGTCGTCCGGCTCCACGATCATGTTCCAGGTCTGCCACAGCGCCTGCAGCCGCCGGGGCTCATAGGCCGCGGGCAGCGCGGGCATGACCCGGGCGCAGAAGTCGTCAAAATCCCGGCGGACGGAGGCCACGCAGTCGTCGTAGTCGGGGTAGGCCTCCACCGGGCGGGGCGCGGGGTCAGCCAAAGCGTCGTCAAAAGCGACGCACAGCGCGCCGGAATCATCCGGCGTCACCTCCAGGCAATTTGTCAGCGCGCGCAGCGTGCCCTTGAGCGCAGTGACCAGAAGGCTGCTCATGCCGAACTCGATCACCCGCCGCTCCGGGCCGTCGGCCGACGGAATGGACACCGGCGCGAAAAAGCGGGGGGCGGGGGGCGTGATGCGCAGCGTCAGGCCGTCCGTGCCGCGCAGCATCAGCAGCTTCTTTTCGCCGATGCAGCAGTCAAAGCCGCCCCAGGCCGTGTGCAGGCGCACCTCGCAGGGCGTGGTGCCCAGCTCCGCCGGCAGGACCTGGCCGCGGCGCACCGCCTGCAGCAGAACCTGGCGGTAGTTGTTGGGGGTGTCCAGGCTCGTCATGGCATAGCCGAGAGTGCGGCAGTTGCACAGCCAAAGGTTGCTCTTGCCCGGAATGTCCTCGCCGGCGTTGTCGTTCGCCAGCGCGATGTAGGATCCCCGCCGGGAATACGGGGTGTCCAGAAGGCTTACAAAGCGTTCCATGTGCCCTCCCTTCAGCGCGTCGGCCGCGCCGGTTCAAAAAAGCGGTCCAGGTCATATCCGGCCAGCGGCCGGCCGAAGGCGCCCATCTCGTGCAGATGCACGTCGGGCTTCTCGCCCATGTCGCTGATGCCGAAGAAGTAGCCCGCGTCGTGCATGATGCGGGGGTTGATGATCATCGTCCCCTGGTTGCCGTTGCACCCGTCCTCCGTCCAGCTCATCAGATAGGCGTCGGAGCGCAGCTTGACATAGAGGCAGGGGGAGGACCACATGATGCCGCCGGTGTTGCCCGGCAGCATGATCGTCCAGGAATAGGACTCCGGCGTGGAGTAGACGTGGATGGACTGCATCATCTCGCTGTAGGTCCAGGCAAAGCACTTGCCCAGCAGCTCCCGGGTGAAGCCGTGGCGCGCCGTGACCGGGGGCGTGGGGCCGCCCTCCATCTCCAGCACGCCGAAGATGGCGCGGTGGCCCACCTCCCAGGGCTTGCGCCCGTTGCCGAGGCGGGCGTCCACGCAGGTGGCGAGGCCGTTGGAAAAATCGACGGCCTGGGTCAGGCAGCGCAGCGGGCGCGTGCCGATGCAGACATGGGAGAAAAGGAGGATGTCCTTCGCCGGTTCAAAGACCTTTGTGGCCTCCTCGTGCCAGTCCGCCGCGCCCGCGTCGCGCCAGCGCAGGTGCGTTTCGTCCGGGAACTCGTACTCCCAGGCGCTGCCGTCGTCATAGCGCAGGGTGAAGCGGCAGCCTGTCAGGCGACCCGTCGGCTCCATGGTGTTGCGGCTGGACATGATGGAGCGGCTTTCAAACATCTTCGAGTTCGTCTCGACGATCTCGTCCACCTCAGCCTGCGTGTAATCCTTATGCAGAAAGCGGGGGCGATAGCTGGGCCGCCCGCCGCGGCCCTGGGAAGCATAGCGCTGCGCCTGCTCCTCGGTGAAGGGGATCGTGCTGCCGTAATCGGATAAGTCCTCCAGGTTCGTGCACCGCCCGGTGATCTCGCCGTCGCCGCCGTAAAGGTGGAAGTCAAGGGTGTCGCTGCGGTCAAAGCCGAGGCGGACGCCGATGTGGCGAAGCGTGAAGAGGTCCAGCACCTCCAGCGTGAAAGCGCCGCCGAACTCCTGCTCCACGCGGGAGTAGATGTAAAAGCTGTCGTCGATCCGGAGATAATCCGACGCGGCCGTGACCGTGATGCCGCCGCGGGGGTCGGAAAGCTCCACAAAGGAGGACCAGACCACCGAGGGGAAGAAATAAAGCATCTCCTTCCCGTCGTCGTCGCGCCAGTGGGTGCCCGTGCCCTCGATCCGGTTGGTCAGCGTGTGGCGGCGCGCCGGTGCCGTTCCTTCCGAGACGATGCAGCCGGCGCTGAATTCCCGCCGGACCTCCCGCAGATCGGGCGCAAAGCCGCCGAACCAGACGTCAAAGACCGTGCAGAGCGCAGCGGGCAGCTCCAGCACCAGCACATAGCCGCGCAGCGTGCCGGGGACCATGTGCGCGACGAGCATCACGCCCTCCAGCGCCCGCGCGCCGTAGGGGCAGCAGACCGGCGCAGCGCCGTCCTCCGTCAGCTCCAGGGTGCCGTCGCCGAAGGTGTACTCCAGGAGCTTGCCGCTGTCCAGCTTAAGCCGGAGCGTCCGCCCGCAAAGGCCGGCGTCCGTGCCGCCCGCCGGCGCCGGCGCGGGGGTCAGCGCATCGAGGATCTGCGCTTTCGTCAGCGCGGTATAGCTGTCATAAAACGTCGCATTGAAATAGTCCACCGGGTCCACCTCTCCTTTTCGCTTTTTTACCGAAGAAAACGGTCATTTCCTCCGCATGGAAAGAATGCATCGGACATCGCCCAGCTCATCGTCCACATAGTCCGTGTCAACGATGACGCTGAGCAGCTTTCCGTCACAGCATCGGACGCTCATTAATAATTAATTATATCACACATGCCGGCATTAAAAAAGAAAAAACTGGGCGGATCGCGCATCATTCTCGCGTAATTTGCCGGGAAGACGCAGAAAAGTGGGGGGAGGGAGGAAAACGCCGTTGCCAAGCCGGGCGGATTCCTCTATAATGAAGTGCAGAACGACGATGGGAGGGCAAGGAATATGTATTATCGGGAAATCGCCGGGGAAACCGTTTCCGCTCTGGGCATGGGCAACATGCGCCTGCCGACCTTTGACGGGCAGGAAAACCGGATCGACCGGGACAGGGCGCAGGAGATCATCGACTATGCCATGGCCCATGGCATCAACTATTATGACACGGCCTACCGCTATCACGGCGGCCAGTCCGAGCGCTTCATCGGCGAGGCGCTGCAGCGCTATCCCCGGGACAGCTTTCTGCTGGCCAGCAAGTTTCCGGGCCACATGATGGTCAAAAAGGAAGGCGGCACCGTGGGCTTCACCGGCGGGCTGGCCGGCTGGCCGGATTCCACCGTGGAGGGCGTTTTCGCCGAGCAGCTGGAAAAGTGCCGGGTGGACTACTTCGACTTTTATCTGCTGCACAACGTCAACGAAAAATCGCTGGGCATCTTTGAGGATGAGGAACTGAAGGTGCTGGAATTTGTGAAGCGGCAGAAGGCCCTGGGCAAAATCCGGCACCTGGGCTTCAGCTCCCACGCCGCCTCCGCTGCCACCATTGACGCATTCCTGACCCGGCATGAGGGCCTTTTCGACTTCGTCCAGCTTCAGCTGAACTATCTGGACTGGATCCTGCAGGACGCCAGGGGGAAGTATGAGACCGTCGCCCGGCATGGCTTGAAGGTGGTGGTCATGGAGGGCGTCCGGGGCGGCAGACTGGCCCAGCTCCCGGAGGCGCAGATGGCAAGGCTGCGCGAAGTGCGCCCGCAGGACAGCGCTGCGCGCTGGGCGCTTCGCTGGGTGCAGAGCCTTCCGGAGGTGGCGGTGGTGCTGTCCGGCATGAGCACGCTGGAGCAGATCCGCGAGAATGTGGAGACCTTCTCCGCGCCGCAGGTCCTGACCCCGGCGGAGCAGGCGCTTCTGGCGGAGGTGGCGGATTCCATGCTGGACCTGGTGCCCTGCACCGCCTGCCGCTATTGCACAGAGGGCTGCCCCATGGCCCTTGCGATCCCCAACATCATCGCGGCGTACAACGGCGTGAAAAACGGCGACTTTATGGCCCGCTATGACCCGGACACGGCAGGGGACGCCATGGACCCCAGGCGCTGCGTCGCCTGCGGCGCGTGCGCGGAGATCTGCCCCCAGGGCATCGACATCCCGGCGGTCATGGCGGAGTTTCCGGAACTGCTGAAAAAAGCCCCGCGGCGCTGAGCCGGGGCGCGTCAAAAAAGTGAATTGCCTGTTGCAAATCTCTCATTTTGCAACAGGCAATTCAGCGGGGATTCGAACCCCGGCGAAGCCTCACCGCTGCGCGTTTTGGTGTCCGGGGTTTGAATCCGGGTGAGATTATAATAACAGCCGGCCCGAATGGGCCGGCTGTTATTATGGTGCTCCAGCGGGGATTCGAACCCCGGACACCCTGCTTAAAAGGCAGGTGCCTGAAAAGCCCGCAAACCCGCATGAATACTAGTTTTTTTAGCTTTCTCGAAGAAAATTTGCAACAAATTTGCAACAGCACGCCGTGTATTTACAGCAAATCACAGCGAGAAACCAGAGATTATGACAGGGCCCCTGCGATACAAAAAGCCGGTAAACTATGTTCATTGCTTCGCTATCTGTTTCGTATCATTTCGTGCTGCGTTGCACACCTTGGCTTGTTCATACAAGCCCTTTCACGATCTCCCCATATGTATATCTCCGCGAAACTCTGCATTGAGCCGAACAACAATTTGGTTAAGGTTTAGCTCGGCCATAAAAAGTTCCTACTCTATGTGTTCTCGTTGCTACTTAAAAAAGTGGACATCTCACAACTTGCTTGATCAAACCACTTTTTCATAAAAGAAGTCATATCAATATTCTCGTGCTTTTCCCGAAGATAATTTGAAAACGGCGGAAGCACAGATTGTTTGAAGTATTCTTTCAGCAGCGGGAAAATATCTACGCCTTGCTCAACAGCACTCATTAGCATCTCATATTCATCAATATTAAAATTATAGTAGTATTTTACCTTGTCACAGGTCTTTTTTGCTTCTATTTCTTTGACTATTTCCTCGTAATAAAACGGGTTGGCGTTAATACTGTCCATAGAAACCGCGATTACGTATATTTCGCTTACATCCATAAAAGCGCAACCGGAAGCTATGGCTTTTTTCGCAAATTTATCAGCCTCGAGAACTGGCCGAATAAAGACTTTTCGATTATTCCTTTCTACATCAATATTGGCGGCCATAACATTTCTCAGAACAGAAAAACCCTTTGCTTCTACGGCGAGAAGTTTATCGCTCCTTTTCAGATACGCATCTGAAGACTTCGCTTCGTTGCCCCTTCTGCCGATTTTGAATTCATCAATGAAACAATAGCCATTCTTCGCCGCATCACGTGTAAGATCTTGAATGTATTTTTCATATAGGCGACCATAAAAGGCCATCGCTCGACTATCATCTGGAGGGTAGCATTCTCTTATTAACCAGAATAGTTTTTCAAAGAACGCATTTGCAAGAGAGTAGTCGCTGACGGAAAGATAATTTCCACAATCATCCAACAAAAACGGGTAATCCTGAAACAATGTAAAATCCCATTCTTCGTTATCTGTGTTTCGTGCCCATTCCATTAGTTCCGCTGGGCGAGCAGCTAATGAAGACAGTGTTTTCGTTAGTAGTTCTCTGTTTGTTCTTCCTTTAAATGTTGTTTCTACACTACGCCAACTGCTTGTATAGCGAAGACGGTTTTCACCTGAATAATATGGGCTTAGTTCCCAAAATAAAAAGGCTTCATATTGAGCAGTTGTAATACCGTATTTTTTCGAGAACTCAGTATAATAGTCTCTATACTCATTTTGTATATCGTCTGGGAAACAAGCTTTATTCCTACATAGAACTGCCAGCATATAATACATGCGGAGAAATTTCCCAGCCACCCCTTGAGTGTTGTTCAAATGGTAGGTTGAATAGAGAAAATGGCCTTTGTCGAATATCTCTGCATTCTTCTTTCCAACCTCATCGACGATAGAGAGCTGCAACAGAATGATTTTTACATAATCGTCCAAAGTTATTGAGTAATCTGTTTCAGTGATGGTTCTATAGTCTCCATAAGCAAGCACTTTCTTGAGAAGGAGCAATAGCATCTGAAGGGAGATTATATGACAATCTTTACGGAATAAAGGGCTCTTACAAAAATCAATAACTGCACTATCGGCTAATCCAAGAATTTCCTTTTTCAGCACTGCTTCAAAAGGAACGGTAATAGAACAGTTGAATATCTGAATAGGGCCCATCTTCTCGTTCCGGAGTTGGATTAGCTCAGTGATGATCGAGAGTGTTTTGTGCATGTTTAGCTGCCTTACCTCACCAAGCAAATCCGGATGTGGCGACCCAAATACATCAGAGTAGCTGGACGGAGGTACGCCATATACGTCGCTGAACAGGTGGCTCAGCTTGTAGTAGTCACCAAAGCCGTTGAGCTCGGCGGCCTCGGAAACGCCCAGCCCCTCCATCAGCGCCCGCGCTGCCGGCTCTGTTTTCGCAACGCGGATATAATAACCAAGCGTGAAGCTGGTGTACTGCTGAAAGCATCTGCGCAGATGGGGGATGGAATAATTGAGCTTTTGTGCGATAAACTCCAAGGACAGATCCTTGTCAAGGTTTGCTTCGATGAATTCAACGCACTTGCGCACAACTTCACTGTTTTTCATACGACGCACCCTCCGCTGAAAACCTGATCATAAATTATCCGAATTATACGGATTTGTCAAATTTCTGGTATGTGAGGAGGCACCGAAAGCAACTTATAATAAAAAAGCATATGCGGAAAATGATCATCTTTGCGCTCAGATGTAGACTTTTGATTTCAGACTTTTCTGAAAAGAAAACGGTTGAAAAAATTCGTGATTATGCTCAAAAATACTACAATCATACACGAATGGAATTATAGCTTTTCCGCAAAGATAAGTCTACATCTTCGCGCAAATTAAATATGCTGCATCGTGTCACCCGTTAAGACTGCCGTAAGGCAGGCGCGGTGATTAGGAAAACTGGTTGGAGTCCAGTACACGAACCCTCGTAGCTGTAAATGCGGGAGGTTGCAATCCGTGGCGTGAGCCGGTCATTAGGGAATACCTGAGAAGGCTGGATTGCATCCGCAGGAGCGGGATCTTCGCTTCCAAACGCATGAGTCAGTATACCGACGATGATCGAGCTGCAAGAGCCGCCCCGTGTTTTTGATGGGATCGGCGGAGCATACAGGGTAACGTGAAATGATCCAGCGGCGAGGGGCTGAGTAGGCGCCCGCCGCTGGTTTGTCTTTTCTACAGATACCCGCCAAACAAAATCATTGCGGGCCAGTGCACACCGGTATGGTACGCTGTGTTCCACCTGGCGACGCAAAAAAGCGCCCGCCGAAGCGGGCGCGAGACAAAACTGGCGTATTAGTTCAGATACTTTTCGCAGAACGCCTTGAGGACCGGCGTGTCGTTCGTTGCGGCTTCCCACACCTCGTTCAGCTCAACGTTGCCGTAATCATGTACGACGATGTTCCGCATCGCTTTGATCGATGCCCAGTTGATCTCGCAGACTGTGGCAGAACGAAGTTCCTCTGAGAGCTTCCCGACCAGTTCACCGATCTGCAAAATACAGAAAGAAATGGAACGCTGGAGCGTGGGATTTGCCATAAAAGCGTCGAAAGAGCCCTCAATCGTGGACAAATCCTGAGCGATGTCGTCGCAATAATCCAGAATGTGCTCCAGAATGCTTTCGTCACGCTGCTGCATAGATCATCATCCTTTCCCGTTTGACCGCCTCTCGGAAATGAAGCTGTCCGCGCCGGGTCGTTGGCACCTCCAGACTGGCGACAGTTACAAGATCAATGCTGACACCGAGCGCTTCTTCCAGGTCATTGTAAAGCGAACCGAGAATGAAGCCCCGGACGGTCGAACCGGTCAGATCCACCAGCAGATCCACGTCGCTGTCGGCAGTGGCTTCGCCTCTGGCATAGGACCCGAAGAGATAGACGGCGGCCAGGTGATACTTCTGTGCCACAGGTGTTACGCGGCGCCTGATTTCTTCGATCGTATAGGGAAGCATTTGGCTCACTCCTTTCCATATCTTCTATCCATAGTATAGCCGAAACGGCGGGAATAAGCAACAATAATTCGTTTTTCATCCGGGCCTTTGCCCGTGACATAGAGCGAAACGCGCCGAAAACTGAATAGCAGCACTGAGAGAGGGTATGACGCTGGAGGCCTGCCATGATATGAGCGAGCTGTGGCGTAGACAACGCGGTCAATGCCGAGGCGGGGCGGGAGCGAAGGAAACGGTATCAGGCGCTGTGCAAACTGTTTAATTCGTTGATAACCGCCGGATCAAACGCGGGCGCAGTTCCAATGCACGACATAG
>SVKR01000036.1 GCA_015068365.1 Oscillospiraceae bacterium | reverse complement strand
GCCCGGCATCGGCCCGGCGCTGGCCGATGAGCTTTACGGCGCCTACTCCACCATGACGACGCTTTACAATCTGCCCGCGGCCTTCATTACCCCCATGAGCATCGCGGTGGTGCCGGCCATCTCCGCCGCGGCGGTGCGCCGCGCCAGGGGAGAGGTGGGCAGCATCACGGAAAGCTCGCTGCGCATCTCCGCCGTCATCGCCATGCCCATGGGCGCGGGACTTGCCGTGCTGGCCGGGCCCATCGTGGAGCTGATGTTCCGCGATTCCAACGCCGCCGGCCCCATGATCCTGACCTATCTGGGCATCGCCTCCGTTTTCGTCTGCATCTCGCTGGTATCCAACGCCATTTTGCAGGCCGACGGCAAGGAGACCCTGCCCATCATCTCCATGCTGGCCGGCGGCGCGGTCAAGATCGCCTGCAACCTGCTCCTGGTCAGCCGCCCGGAGATCCACATCCTCGGCGCGGCCATCGGCACCATCGCCTGCTACGCCGTCATCTGCATCCTCAACTGCATCTTCATCTCCCGGAACATGAAGGTCTCCATCCGCTACGGCAAGGCCTTTCTGCCGCCGCTGGTCAGCAGCGCGGCCATGGCCGCCTGCGCCTGGGCGGTTTACGGCTTAGCTGCCCGGCTGCTCCATGTGGGCCAGAGCGGGCGGATCATGCTGGCAGCGGCGCTCGTCGTGGCCATCGGCATCGCGGTGGCGGTCTATCTCGTCATGGTCATCGTGACCCGCAGCGTGACGCTGGAGGACATGAAGCTGATCCCCAAAGGGGAGAAGATCGCAAAGCTACTGCACATCCGCTAAAAAAACCGAGGGGAGCCTTTCCGGCTCCCCTTCTTTGGAGGGACACAATGGACAAGTTTGAACTGAAGGAGCGCTATACGCTGGAGGACTACCGTGCGCTCATCCACTTCCTGCGCGGGCCGGAGGGCTGCCCCTGGGACAGGGTGCAGACCCACGAGAGCATCCGGCGCAATCTTCTGGAGGAGGCCTATGAGGCCGCGCACGCCATCGACACCGGCGATAAGGAGAACCTGCGGGAAGAGCTGGGCGACGTGCTGATGCAGGTGCTGCTGCACGCGGACATGGAAGCGGAAGCGGGCAACTTTGACCTGGATGACGTGGCGGACGCCGCCTGCAAAAAGCTGGTGTTCCGGCACCCCCACGTCTTCGGCGACACGGCGGCGGCGGACCCGGCGGAGGCCCTCTCCCGCTGGGACGCCCAGAAGCGGGCGGAGAAGGGGCAGAAGACCGTGGCGGACGCGATGGTCAGCGTCCCGGAGAACCTGCCGGCCCTGTGGCGGGCGGAGAAGATCCTGAAAAAGGCCGCGGCGGTGGGCTTTGCATGGCCGGACCCGTCCTGGACGCTGGTGAAGCTGCGGGAGGAGACGGAGGAGCTGGCCCAGGGCATGGCCGCCGGCGATGCCGACAACATCGCCGAGGAGATCGGCGACGTGCTGTTTTGCGCGGTGAACGCGGCGCGGATGCTGGGCGTGGACCCGGAAGCGGCGCTGCACCGCTGCTGCGAGAAGTTCACCCGGCGCTTTGCCTACATGGAGGCCGAAACGCAGAAGGACGGAAAAACGATCCGGGATCTGTCGCTTCCGGAGATGGAGAAGTGCTATCAGGAGGCAAGAATGTGTCTGGAAGGGAAAGATGAGCAGTTATATCTTGACAAAATGCCCAAGGAATGATATGTTTCTAGGCGTTTCATAAAAAAATGTGCGGCTCAGTGCCGCAGCAAAATTACAGGAGGATACTCAACATGAACAAGGCAGAACTGATTGCCGCTGTTGCCGAGAAGGCCGGCATTTCCAAGAAGGACAGCGAGAAGGCCATCAACGCCACCTTCGATACCATTGCCGCTTCTATGGAAGCCGGTGAGAAGGTGCAGCTGGTCGGCTTCGGTGTCTTTGAGGTCAAGGAGCGCGGCGAGCGCATCGGCCGCAACCCCAAGACCAAGGAAGAGATCAAGATCGCCGCTTCCCGCGTTCCCGGTTTCAAGGCCGGCAAGGCCCTGAAGGACGCCGTGGCAAAGTAATTCAAGGCCACATGGAATCAACAGCCGCTTTGTTTGAAAAGCGGCTGTTTTTCATCGCAAAGGAGAGACGCAAGCCATGCGCATTGACAAGTTTTTGAAGGTTTCACGGCTCATCAAGCGCCGCAGCGTAGCCAACGAGGCCTGCGACGGCGAGCGCATCAGCGTGAACGGCCGGCAGGTGAAGGCCAGCTACCAGGTGAAGGTGGGCGACGTCATCGAGATCGCCTACGGCCAGCGGACGCTGCGGGTGGAGGTCACCGCCGTGACGGAAAACGCCACCAAGGAAGCCGCCGCCGCCATGTACAAGGAGCTTCCGTGAAAAAAACAGCGCAGCCCGGAACCAGGGCTGCGCTGCTTCGTTATTTGGGGGGATCAGTCGGAGAAGTACTTGCTGATGCGCTCGCTGACGCCGGACGGCTCCGCCGTGGCGCTGATGGTGAACTGCACATTCTCCCGCTGGCTGAAATCGGCCAGCCAGTCCAGAAGGTCCGCCACTGCGTCGTCAGAGCGGTCATCCAGCATTTTGTAGAAATTATCTATAAACACGTGGGTGATGTCGTAATTCCCGGCGTGCAGGCCGGAGATGAACCCGCGGAGCAATGTATTGCTGTTGATGCCGTACTCGCCGGCGTGGATCAGGCGGGCGGTGTAGGGAATGTCGTAGGTCAGGTTCTTGTCCTTTTCGATGCAGACAACGTCCCCGTGCGCTTCATCCACCGCTTTCCTGACCAGGTCTACAAGCTTCTTCGTTTTACCGGAGCCCTTGAGACCCATGATAAGTTTGACCATGGCGATCACACTCCTTTTCTTTAGGTAACTCCATCATAGCATTTTTCCCGGGCGAGGGCAACGGGAAAAACAGAAATTCACGGAAAATTTCAAATCATTCGCCTTTGAGCATCCGGAACATGTTTTTCTTATAGGCCTCCACGCCCGGCTGGTCGAAGGGATTGACGCCGCTCATATAGGCGCTGACGGCGCAGGCCGCCTCGAAAAAGCAGACCAGCGCGGCAAAGCCGGCCTCGTCCCGGCAGGGGACATGGATGCCGATGTTTGGAACGCCGCCGGCAACGTGGGCGGCGACCACCGCATCTCTCGCCACGTTCTGGATGTCGGTAAGCTCCCGTCCGGCCAGATAGTTCAGCCCGTCCGGGTCGCCTTCGGCGAAGGGAACGGCGCAGGGGTGCAGCGGCCGGTCGAAGCTGACCACGGTCTCCATCAGGCAGCGGGGGCCGTCCTGGATGTACTGGCCCATGGAGTGCAGGTCGGCGTTATACTCCACGCTGGCCGGATAGATGCCGAGACCGTTTTTCCCCTCGCTCTCGCCGTAGAGCTGTTTCCACCACTCCGCCATAAAGCGGAAGGACGGCTCATAGCAGGCGAGGATCTCCGTGGTCTTGCCCAGGGCGCAGAGCTTCTGCCGCGCCGCGGCGTACTGCCAGGCGGGGTTGTCCGGCGTGCTCAGGCGCAGCTCCTGCAGCTCCCGGATGGCGCAGGCGATGACGGCTTCGATGTCAATGCCCGCGGCGGCCATGGGCAGCAGGCCCACGGCGGACAGCACGCTGAAGCGGCCGCCCACGTCGTCCGGCACGGTGAAGCGGGGGTAGCCCTCCGCCACGGCAGTGTCGTGCAGAATGCCGCGCCTGGCGTCCGTCGTGACGTAGATGCGCTCCTTCGCACCGGATTTGCCGTATTTCCGCTCCAGCATCGCCTTCGCCGCCCGGAAGCCCAGGGCGGGCTCCAGCGTGCCGCCGGATTTGGAGATGACGTTCACGGTGAAGTCCCGGTCGCCCAGCTCCTGCGTCAGCTCATAGAGCGCGTCAGGGGAGAGGGTGTTGCCCATGAAGTAGACCTGCGCGCCGTCGGAGGTCTGGTTGTGCGATGCGCCGCGCAGCAGCTCGATGGCGGCGCGGGCGCCCAGATAGCTGCCGCCGATGCCCACCACCAGCAGGGCCTGACCCTGCTGCCGGATGCGCTGCGCCGCGGCGAGGATGTCCTTCAGCTCCGTGTCCGCCATGCGCTGGGGCAGATCCAGCCAGCCGGTGAATTCACTGCCGGCGCCGCTGCGCTGCAAAAGCGTGCGGTGCGCCCGCTCCGCCGCGGCATAGTCCGGCCCCTCGGGGCCCATGAAGGCCAGCGCGCCTTCCAGAGATACCTTGACCATAACAGGATGACTCCTTTGTATCAGCATTCGGTGGTTTTACTTTATTCTATTCCGCCGCGGCGGCTTTTTCAATCCCTTTTTGGCGCTTTGCCGTCACACCGCGGCGGAGAACAGCGCGAGGAAGCGCTGCCACAGGCCAAGCCGCGCCACCGCGCCGGAGGCCAGCAGCGGCAGCGTCTGCAAAAGCGTCTGCCCGTCGTAGACCGAGATGCTGCCCAGCGCCTGCCCGTCCTCCACCGGCGCGTCGACGTACTCCGGCAGGGAAAACTCGCAGCGCAGCTTGCCCGATGCGCCCTTTTCCACCAGCACGGCCGCGTCCGCCGGCAGCACCGGCTGGACGCAGTCATATTCCCCCAGACGCACGGAGACCGGCGGCAGCGCCTCCTCCGGGGCCGGGGTGACCAGGGTGAAGCTGCCGAAGCCGCAGTTTAAAAGCGCCTTGGCGCTCTCAAAGCGCTCGGCGCTGCTGGGCGCGTGCAGCACCACGGCGATGTACTCCACGCCGTCCCGCTCCGCCGTGGCGGCCAGGCAGTACATCGCCTTGCTGGTGAAGCCGGTCTTCAGCCCCGTGGCGCCGGGGTAGTAGTAGATGAGCTTGTTGGTGTTGGAAAGGCCGAACGCCCCGTCCCGGATGGTGTCCATCCAGACGGTGGTGTAGTCCTTTATCATGTCGTGGGAAATGAGCTCCCGGCTGATGACCGCGAGGTCATGGGCGCAGGAAAAATGTTCGTCGCTGTCAGAGAGGCCCGAGCAGGAGACAAAATGGGTGTCGTGCAGCCCCAACTCCTCCGCGCGGCGGTTCATCCGCTCCACAAAGGCCTCCTCGCTGCCGGCGAGGTGCTCCGCCAGCGCCACGCAGCAGTCGTTGGCGGAGACGACGGTGACGCATTTGAGCATCTCTCCCACGCTCATCTGCTCGCCCTCCTTCAGCCAGATCTGGCTGCCGCCCATGCTCGCGGCCCGGGCGGAGGCGGTGACGGTGTCGTCCAGCGCCACGGCGCCGTCGTCGACGGCCTCGGCCACCAGAAGCATGGTCATGACCTTGGTGACGGAGGCGGGGGCAAGGTGCTCGTAGGCGTTTTTCTCGTAGAGTACGGCCCCGGTGCGCTTTTCCATCAAAATCGCGCTGGGCGCGGCAATGGTCACGGCGTCGGCGCCGAGCGGCCGGACGGCCAGCGCCGGCGTGACGCAGAAGCAAAGGGCGAGAAGGACGGCGGTAAGGCGTTTCATAGTGTGTTCCTCCGGGTCAGAAATGGATGATGCACTCGTTCTGAAACCCATCCTATGCGCCCGCGCCGCCGGGTATGCTTGACATAAAAATGAAACCACCTCCGTGATTTTATGCATTTTTTTCTGTCGGGGACGGTCGAATCCCGCCGCGCCGCCGAAAAGAAATCGCGCCGCATCAACGTTTTTAACAGTTTCAACAGACATTTCAACACGGAAGAGATTGTCAATCTGAAAAAATATATGCAGATTTAGTTTACATAATCATTTATTTTAGAGATTCCGGGTAAGTGGCATTTCCGGCTTGACTTCCCCCGAAGGCGGGGCGTAAAATAATCCTGTTTGAAACGAATCGGAGGGGGGAGCGAAATGAAGCGGTTCCGGTGGGACAAAAAATACCTGCACTGGGGCGTGACCGCCTTTTTGGTGATCGCTGCGGCCATCGTGTTTTACATGATCGTCAACCACCTCGGCTTTCTGGGCGGCGCGCTGCGCAGCTTCGGCCGGATCATCAGCCCCTTTATCTGGGGATTGGTGATCGCGTATCTGCTGTATCCGCTGATGCGCATTTATCAGCGGGGCATCTTCCAGCCGCTCTGGAAGTTCCTTCTGAAAAAGAACAAAAAGGCGGACAAGCTGGTCCCGAAGCTCTCCCGCGGCTTTTCCGTCTTCCTCGCAATCATATCCCTGCTGGTGATCCTCACTGGCCTGGTGTGGCTGGTGGCGCCGCAGATGTACAACAGCATCGAGACCATCATCGTCAACAGCAGCGACTATGTGGAACAGGCCGACGCCTGGATCAGTCGCTTTTTTGCGAACAATCCCGAGCTGGAGGCCACCCTCAGCAACTCCATCGGCGACATGTCAAAGGGCCTGGTCACCTGGGCCACCAACAACCTGCTGCCGGAGTTCCGGGGCCTGCTGACGGACATCACCAGCGGCGTGTTCTCCTTCGCCAAGGGGATCTACAACATCATTATCGGCATGATCGTCTCCATCTACGTGCTCTACAGCCGCGAACTGTTCAGCGCCCGCAGCAAAAAGCTGCTGTACGCCGTGTTCTCCCTGGAGGCCGCGGAGAAGATCCTCAATGCCATCCACTTCACCAACGACGTGTTCCAGGGCTACATCTCCGGCAAGATTCTGGACAGCCTCATCATCGGCATTTTGTGCTACATCGGCTGCGTCGTGCTGCGCCTGGAATATGCCGTGCTGGTCAGCTTCATCGTGGGCGTGACCAACATTATCCCGTTTTTCGGCCCCTTCATCGGGGCGATCCCCTCTGCGCTCATTATTCTGACCATTTCGCCCATGCACGCGCTGGTGTTCGTCATCTTCATCGTGCTGCTCCAGCAGTTTGACGGCAACATTCTCGGCCCGAAGATCCTCGGCAACCGCGTGGGCATCAACGGCTTCTGGGTCATGTTCTCCATCCTGGTGGGCGCGGGGCTGTTCGGCTTCGGCGGGATGCTGCTGGGCGTCCCGGTCTTCGTGGTGATCTTCACCTTCATCCGCAACCTGGTGGACCGCAAGCTGCGCCGCAGCGGCCTGCCGGTGGATGCCGAGGAGTTCAAGACCCTGGACCATTTCGACCCCAAATCCGGCGAGCCGGTGCCGATCACGGACGAGAAGCGCGCCGCCCGCCGCCGTCGCCGCTTTGGCCTGGGTGCAAAAAAAGAGGAAACGGCCAAAGTGACCGTTTCCCCGGAACCGTCCGAAGCGGAAAAGGAAGCTGCGGACACCGATCAGCGGTGACGCAGGCGCTGCCGCGCCGCGCACAGCGCGTCGCAGAACGCATCCGCCTCCTCCATGGTGGTGAAGCGCGAAAAGCTGACGCGCAGTGCCCCGTCGATGACGGGGGCGTCCAGCCCCATCTGCTCCAGCACATAGCTCCGCCCGCCACGTTTGCAGGCGGAGCTTTTTGATACGTAAATGTCCTGCGCCTCCAGGAAGTTCATCAGCACCTCGCTGCGCCAGCCCGGCAGGGAGATGCTCAGGATCTGGGGCGCGCCGCCGCCCAGGACGCGCAGCCCCTCGTTTTCCGCGCAAAGGCGCTGCACGCAGTGGGCGCGGATGGACGCCATGCGCGCCCGGTCTTCCTCCAGCGTGGGCATGGCCGCGTCGCAGGCCGCGCCGAACGCGGCGATCAGCGGCAGCGATTCCGTGCCGGAGCGGCGGCCCTGCTCCTGCCCGCCTCCCAGGATGAACGGCGGCAGATAGAGCCCGCTGCGGATGTAGAGCGCGCCGATGCCCTTGGGGGCGTGGATCTTGTGGCCGGAGACGGTCAGCAGGTCGACCCCCAGCTTTCCGGGGGAGAAGGGGACTTTCAAAAAGGCCTGCACCGCGTCGGTGTGCACCAGCGTCCTGGCGTTGGCGGCGTGCACGGCGGCGGCGATGGCCCCCACGTCGGTCACGGCGCCGGTCTCGTTGTTCACCAGCATCAGCGTGACCAGCGCGGTGTCGGGCCGCAGGGCGTTCATCACCGCGTCCGGGGAGACGGCGCCGTCCCGTCCCGGCTTCAGGCGCGTGACCTCATAGCCCCGCGCCTCCAGCTCGTCCAGCGCTTTGCCCACGGCGGCGTGCTCCACGGTGGAGCTGATAATGTGCGTCCCGACCCGGCGCTGATACTCCGCGCCCTTGAGGATGGCCCAGTTGTCCCCCTCGCTGCCGCAGGAGGTGAAGGCCAGCTCCTCCGCCTTGCAGCCGAGGGCCAGGCTGACCCGTGCGCGGGCGCGGGTAAGCAGCGCGGCGGCCTCCCGCCCGAGGGCGTGGGTGGAGCTGGGGTTGCCGTAGTGCACGGTCATGGCGTCCATCGCCGCCGCGGCCGCCTCGGGGCAGACGGCGGTGGTGGCTGCGTTGTCCAAATAGATTGACATCGGGTTTCACTCCGTATAAACTAAAGTTTTGTGGCGCGGCATCGCTGCCGCCGCCCCATCATACCGCAAACTGCACAGATTGACAAGGAAAAGTAATACAATGAAGTATGCCATCACAACGCTGGGCTGCAAAGTGAATCAGTTTGAGACCCAGGCCATGGAGACCATGCTGCTCGCCCACGGCCACAGCCCCGCCGGGGCGCACGACGCGGACGCGGTCATCGTCAACTCCTGCGCCGTCACCGCCGAGAGCGGGCGCAAGACCCGCCAGGCCCTGCGCCGGCTGATGGCGGAGCACCCGGGCGCCGTGGCCGCGGTGTGCGGCTGCTTCTCCCAGATCGAGCCGGAGGCCGCTGCGGCGCTGGGCGCCGCCGTGGTGTTCGGCAGCGGGGACCGGGCCGGCTTCGTCGCCGCGGTGGAAAAGGCCGTGGCCGAGCATGGATCTGCCCGGAGCGTGGACGATCCCTTCCGCCGCATGACCTTCGAGCCGCTGCCCGCCGGGGCGCTGGAGGGGCGCACCCGCGCCTATCTCAAGATCGAGGACGGCTGCGACAACTTCTGCGCCTATTGCGTGATCCCCTACGCCCGGGGCAGGGTGCGCAGCATGCCGCTGGATATGCTGCGCGCCGAGGCGGCCAGATTGCAGGACGAGGGCTTCCGTGAGATCATCGTCACCGGCATCGAGATCTCCTCTTACGGCAAGGACTTCCGGGACGGCACCGCCCTGGCGGACGCGCTGTGCGCCGCAGCGGAGAGCGCGCCGCGCGCGCGCATCCGCATCGGCAGCATGGAGCCCACGGTGGTGACGGCGGAATTCTGCCGGCGGCTGCAGGCGGCGGGCAACATCTGCCCGCACTTCCACCTCTCGCTGCAAAGCGGCTGCGACAAAACGCTGAAGGCCATGGGCCGGAAGTATGGCACGGCCCGCTTCCTGGAGGCGGTTTCGGCGCTGCGGGACGCCTTTCCCGGCTGCGCGCTGACCGCTGACCTCATCACCGGCTTTCCCGGGGAGACGGAGGCGGACTTTGACGCGACGATGGCGCTGGTCCGCCGCGTCGGCTTTGCGGAGATGCACGTGTTCCCGTACTCCGTCCGCCCCGGCACCCGCGCCGCGCAGATGCCGGAGCAGCTGACCCACGCGGTCAAAAACGCGCGGGCCGCCCGCGCCCAGGCCGCGGCGGAGGAGATGCAGCTGCAGTATCTGGACGCGCAGGCAGGGCGCACGCTGCCCGTCCTCTTTGAGACCGAGCAGCCGGACGGCCGCTGGCAGGGACACAGCGCAAACTACTGCGAAGTGCTCACTCCGGGGCAGTCGCTGCACGGAATTATGAAAAACGTGCAAATTACCGCCCGGGAAGGCAAAAAATTAGTGGGAATTATTGTTTGAAAAATCACAATTCTTGTAGTAAAATTCTGTTTAACATATTTCCGGAGGGCGGATATGCCCTCCGGACGGAATATGAATTCATTTTCATGGAGGATGGTTGTCATGTCTAGAGAGACGACTTACAATTTCGCCGCCGGGCCGTCGGCTCTGCCTACGGAAGTTTTGCAGATTGCAGCCGCTGAGCTGCTGGATTACCGATCCAGCGGTCTGTCCGTGATGGAGATGAGTCACCGTTCCTCCCTGTATCAGTCCATTTTCGACGAGACCAAGGCGGATTTCAAAGCCCTGCTGAATGTCCCGGACGACTATGAGGTGCTGTTTTTGCAGGGCGGTGCCTCCACCCAGTTCTCGATGATCCCGCTGAACCTGCTGGGGGAGGGTGACTGCGCCGATTACGCCGTCACCGGCAACTTTGCGAAGATCGCTGCCAAGGAGGCCGCGAAGTACGGTAAAATCAACATCGCCGCCGACACGTCGGAGTGCAACCACACCCGCATCCCGACCCAGAGCGAGCTGAAGCTGGACCCCAAGGCCAAGTATTTCTACTACTGCGCCAACAACACCATTTTCGGCACCGAGTGGCACTATATCCCCGAGACGGGCTCCGTCCCGCTGGTCAGCGATATGTCCTCCGACATCCTGACCCAGCCGCTGGATGTCAGGAAATTCGGCATCATCTTCGCCGGCGCGCAGAAGAACCTGGCCCCCGCGGGCGTGACCGTGGTGGTCATCCGCAAGGACCTGGCCGGGCACGAGCAGGCCATCACCCCGCTGATGCTGGGCTATAAGCTGATGATCGACAAGGATTCCATGTACAACACCCCGCCCTGCTACAACATCTACATGCTGGGCCTGGTGATGAAGTGGCTGCAGAAGCAGGGCGGCCTGACCGCCATGGACGCGCTGCGCCATGAGAAAAGCGCCATGCTCTACAACTACCTGGACGAAAGCCGCTTCTTCCACGGCTGCGCGGAGAAGGAAGCCCGCAGCTTCATGAACGTCACGTTCAACACCGGCGACGCCGACAAGGATGCCGCCTTCTGCAAGGCCGCCACCGCCGCCGGCTTCGTCAACGTCAAGGGCCACCGCCTGGTGGGCGGCATGCGCGCGTCCATCTACAACGCCGTACCCGTCAAGGCGGTCAAGGCGCTGGTGGAATTCATGAAAGACTATGAGGTGAAAAACCGTGTTTGAAGTTAAGACCATGAACAACATCGCGCAGCAGGGCCTGGATGAACTGGCTGCGCGCGGCCTGACGGTGAACGTCGAGGCCGAAAACCCGGACGGACTTCTGATCCGCAGCGCCAAGCTGCATGACGCTGTGTTCGGCGACAAGCTCCTGGCCATCGCCCGCGCCGGCGTCGGCACGGACAATGTGCCCGTGGCCCGCTGCACCGAAGCCGGCATCGCCGTGTTCAACACCGCCGGTGCCAACGCCGAGGCCGTGAAGGAGCTGGCGCTGTGCGCGCTTCTGCTGGGCTCCCGCGACATCGTGGGCGGCATCGAGTGGGTCAAGAGCATGCAGGGCGAGGAGGGCATCGCCGCGAAGGTCGAGAAGGGCAAGAGCGCCTATGTCGGCCCGGAGATCAACGGCAAGACCCTGGGCATCATCGGCCTGGGCGCCATCGGCTCGCTCGTCGCCAACGCGGCGACGGAGCTGGGCATGACCGTGTTCGGCTATGACCCCTATATGTCCGTGGACGCCGCCTGGCGCCTGAACAGCGTGGTGCGCCACGCGGACGACCTGGACACCATCTTCCGCGAGAGCGACTATATCATGGTGCAGGTGCACTGCAACGACGAGACCCGCGGCATGCTGGGCGCGGAGCAGTTCGCCAAGATGAAGGACGGCGTGCGCATCATCAACCTCGCCCGCGGCGAGCTGGTGAACGACGAGGCGCTGATCGCCGCCATCGACGTGGGCAAGGTGGCCCGCTATGTGACGGATTTCCCCAATGACCGCCTGGTGGGCATCGCCAACGTGGTCGCCATGCCCCATCTGGGCGCCTCCACCCCCGAGAGCGAGGAGAAGTGCGCCGTCATGGCCGCGCAGGAGCTGGCGGATTATCTGTACAACGGCAACATCAAAAACGGCGTGAACCTGCCCAACGTCTCCCTGGAGCGCGCCGGCGTGGCCCGCATCTGCGTCATCCACAAGAACGTCCCCCGCATGATCAACCGCTTCCTGGATCTGATCGGCGATCAGAACATCAATGTGGAGCACATGATCAACAAGCCCCGCGGCGACGTGGCCTATACCATCATCGACACCGGCAGCGACATCCCCGCTGAGATCGAGGAGAAGATCGCCGCGATGCAGGAGGTCATGCGCGTGCGCGTGATCCGCTGAAAAACGAATCAGACAAAGCAGTGTCCCGGACCGAATCGGCCCGGGACACGGTTTCTTTATTCGGTTTTTTCCGGTTCCTCCGGCGCGGGGAGGAAGTCCGCTTTCGTGATCTGCATCAGCGCTTCCTTGTCCGGCGCCTCCGCCTCGCTCAGGCGGTCGGCCTGGCGCACCACCATGTCCTCGAACAGGTTGCGGGCATCGCGGGCGTTGCCGAAGTTTTCGTCCCGGTTTTCGTAAAGCTGATTAAAATAGTCCACGGCGGCGGCTTGGGCCTGCTCGTCCATGGCGTAGCCGTTTTTCCGGCACATGCCCTCAAAAATGCGCAGCAGCTGCTCGCCGGTGTAGTCGTCGAAGTAAAAATACTTGTTGAAGCGCGACTGCAGGCCGGGGTTGGAGTTGATGAAGCCCTCCATCAGGTTCGTATAGCCCGCGACGATGACCACCAGATCGTCCCGGTGGTCCTCCATGGCCTTCAGAAGCGTGTCGATGGCCTCGTGGCCGAAGTCGTTGTCCCCGCCGGTGGACAGGGCGTAGGCCTCGTCGATGAACAGCACGCCGCCCAGCGCGGACTGGATGACCTCCTGCGTCTTCAGCGCGGTCTGGCCGACGAAGCCGGCCACCAGGCCGGAGCGGTCGGTCTCCACAAGCTGGCCGCGGCTGAGCACGCCGATGGCGGCGTAGAGCCCCGCCAGGATGCGGGCCACCGTGGTCTTGCCGGTGCCGGGGTTGCCCATGAACACCAGGTGCAGGCTCAGCGGCGGGCAGGGCAGCTCCGCCTCCATGCGCAGCTTGCGGACCTTGATGAGGTTCATCAGGCTCTTGACGTCCTTTTTGATGTCCTCCAGCCCCACCAGCTCGTCCAGCTGGGCCATCAGCGTGTCGAAATCGGGCTTTTCCGGCGCAGGGGCTTCGCCCTCCTTCGCCCCGGCGGCGCCCACGGTGCTGCCGGCCCGGACGGCCAGCGGGTTTTTCTCGGTGAAGCTGGGCTCGCTGCTGGTGACGTAGTCCGCCGGGTTCAGCGCGCTCTTGCTCTTTTTCACGCCGGTGCTGTCGCAGATGGCGGTGAGTTTCTCTCCTGCGTCGGTGATGTACTCCGCCTCGGCAAAGCTGACGTCGTCGTCCACGGCGGCCAGGGTCAGCAGAATGTTGGTCAGCATGCGGATGAAGACGCGGGAGCGGTCTGTGCCCTTCTGCCGGTCCTCCTCCGCCAGCGTCCAGAAGAAGAGGGGCGGCAGGAAGTCCCCGCCGGCGCAGATCTTCTCCGTCAGCTCCCACAGCAGCCACCTGGGCATGACCGCGCCTTTGGAATAGAGCTGATTGATGGCGTCCACATGCTCCTGCGTCACGCCGCCGCAGCGGCTCCAAAGCTGCAGCGCGCAGTCGGCGATAAAGCTGTCCAGCTCGCCCGACAGGCCGCGCCCGGCCACCTTATAAAACGCCTCGGTGTTGGCAATGTATGATTTGTGCAGCTCCTCCGGGGAGCGCTTCCAGCTGCTGGGCATGGCTTTCTCCTCCATGTTCGTTTTGCGTTGATGGAAGATATTATACACCGGCAGGCGCGATTCTACAATCCTTTTATGTACCGCCCGCGCCCGAAACCGGGCGGGAGCGGACGGGGCGGCTTTACAGCTTGCCCTCCAGGCCCTTGACCAGGCCAAGAAAGCCCTGCGCCAGCTCGTCGGACTTCGACGGGTCGGCCGCCTGGGCGCGGATATACACCGCCTCGCTGTCCGCCGCCGGGGTGATGTGCACCCGCCCGACGCTGTTTTCCAGGCGCACGCCGTCGGAGAAGTCCGCCCCGGCCTCCATCAGCGACTGGCTCAGCACACGCATCAGCCGCGCGCGGCTGCGGCAATGGTAGACCTGCTGCGCCCCGGCGTCGGGCGCGCGGTCATAGGCCGGGTGCTCCGGCTCGCTGCGCTGTACGCCCTCCAGCCGGATCTTGCCGTCCAGCGCGTCCAGGCAGCACTGGTGATAGGCCCGGGGCGTGCCGATGTCGCACCAGTAGCCGTCCATGCGCACGCCGCGCAGCTCGTACCCGGCGTCCATCAGCGCCGGGAACAGGTCCTTGGCAAAATCGCAGGCCCGGTCAGTGGGGACGTGGCCCATGGCGGCGGGGGAGATGACATAGATGCCGGTGTTGACCAGGTCGCTGACCACCCGCGACCAGTCCGGCTTTTCCACAAAGCTCACCACGCGGCCCAGCCGGTCCGTGAGGACGATGCCGTACTGCAGCGGCTGCTCGTGGGCGTAAAGGGCCATGGTGACGGCGCTGCCGTGGCGGTGATGCGCCTCGATCAGCGCTTTCAGGTCAAAATCGCAGACACAGTCGCCGGAGATCACCAGAAAATCCCGGTCGCCGTAATAGTCCGCGCAGGCCCGCACGCCGCCGGCGGTGCCTTTTTGCGCCTGCTCCTCGTGATAGGAAAGGCGCATGCCGAAGCGCGCCCCGTCGCCGAAGTAGTCCCGGATGACCTCCGGGCGGTAGTGCAGGGCCATGCAGGCGTCGGTGATGCCGTTGCGCTTCAGAAGGTCCAGAATGTGCTCCAGCACCGGCTTTCCAGCCAGCTTCACCATGGGCTTCGGCAACTCGCCGGTGACGGATTTCAGCCGGGTGCCTTCGCCGCCGGCCAGAATGATCGCGTTCAAATCGCGTTTCACCTCTCGTGTTCATTTGCCCTTAGTATCTGCGCCAGCGCAGCGGGCATACCGGCGCAGCGCGGAAAGAAAAATTTGCATTTTGCTATTTGCTTCTGCCCGGACTTGTGGTAAAATAACAAATTACAACACGGAGTGCCTTGTACGGTGGTGATATGGTGAACAAAAAGCTGCAAAAACTGATCGAGCCGGGCACGCGGCTGTTTTTGCTGATTATGGTGCTGTTCGCCGTGGCGACGTTCTTCATCAATGAAACGCTCGCGGCGGTGGAGGCGATTATCATTGCGCTGCTTGTGATCTACTATCTCCTGGCGGCGCGGCGCCGCAGAAAGCAGCTGGTGGAATACATCGAGGCCGTCACCTACAACGCGGAGTCGGCCAAGAACAACACCCTGATGAATTTCCCGCTGCCCATCGTGGTGTTCAACATGTCGGACAACCAGATCATCTGGGGCAACCAGATTTTCTTTGACCTGTTCGGCGACCGGCAGCCCGGCTTTGAGTCGGCGCTTTCCGACATGGTGCCCGGCTTCTCCAGCAAATGGCTGCTGGAGGGCAAGAAGCAGTACCCCGGCCTGGTGCAGGTGGGGGAGCGGAAGTATCAGCTGCACGGCAACATCATCCGCGCCAAAAACGAGGACGTGAAGGAGCGGGCCAAAAACTTCATGGGCATCACCTACTGGGTGGACGTGACGGAGTTTGACAACATCAAAATGGAGTATGAAAGCTCCCGCCCCGTGACCATGCTCTTCATGGTGGACAACTATGACGAGCTGATGAAAAACCTGCCCGACCGCAGCAAGGTGGAGCTGCGCGGTGCCATCGACGATATGCTCAGCACCTGGGTCGATGGGAAAAAAGGCCTTTTGCGCCGCTATGACCGCGACCGCTATATGTTCATCTTTGAAAGCCGCTATCTCAAGGACTTCACCGACGGGAAATTCGACATCCTGGAGAAGATCCACCAGGTCGTCAGCGCCGGCGGCGTCCACGCCACGCTGTCCATCGGCGTCGGCCGGGACGGGGACGGCTTTGAGGAAAACTTCTCCTTCGCCAACCTGGCCGTGGAGATGGCGCTGAGCCGCGGCGGCGACCAGGCGGTCATCAAAAACCGCTTTAACTTTGAGTTTTTCGGCGGGCGCAACACCGAGGTGGAGACCCGCAGCAAGGTCAAAAGCCGCGTGACGGCCAACGCCCTGGCCGAGCTGATGCGCCAGTCCAGCCAGATCTTCGTCATGGGCCACAAGCTCAGTGACCTGGATGCCATCGGCTCCGCCGTCGGCATGGTCATCATCGCCCGCAAGCTGGGCAGGCCCGCCCGCATCGTCGTCGACCCCGTCAAGAACTCCGCGCAGAAGCTCATCGACGCGCTGAAGATCCAGCCGGAGTACAGGGACGTGTTCCTTGACCCGGAGGAGGCCATCGTGCGCGCCGACAGCCGGACGCTTCTCGTGGTGGTGGACACCAACCGCCCGGAGCAGGTGGAGAGCCAGTCGCTTCTGGAGGCCTGCACCCGCGTCGCCGTCATCGACCACCACCGCCGCGCCGCCAGCTACATCCAGAATGCGGCGCTGACCTATCACGAGCCCTACGCCTCCTCGGTGTGCGAGCTGATGAGCGAGCTGCTGCAGGAGCTGACCGAGCCGGGCGACATCACCCGCCAGGAGGCGGAGGCCATGCTCTCCGGCATCGTACTGGATACCAAGCATTTCTCCATCCGCACCGGCGAGCGCACCTTTGACGCCGCGGCCTTCTTCCGCCGCCTTGGGGCGGATACCGAGGTGGTCAAGACCTATATGCAGAGCGACCTGAGCCATACTGTGGAGAAATACCGCATCCTGCAGGATGTGAAGCTCTACCGGGACGGCATCGCCATCGTGGCCCGGGAGGAGGAGACGGATCGGGTGGTGGCGGCCCAGGCGGCGGACGATATGCTGAACATCTCCGGTGTCCAGGCCTCCTTCGTGGCCTTCGCCACGGCCTCCGGCGGCGTCGTCATCAGCGCCCGCAGCATCGGCAAGGTCAATGTGCAGCTGATTCTGGAGAAAATGGGCGGGGGCGGCAACAAGTCCGCAGCCGGCGTACAGATCGAAACCATGGAGTTGCGGGAGGCGGTCAATACCCTGTGCGCCTCCATTGACGAATTCCTGGATAACTGAAAGGAGCAAGACAAAATGAAAGTGATCTTCAACGTAGATGTCAAAGGACAGGGCAAAAAAGGGGAGATGAAGGAAGTCTCCGAGGGCTACGGCCGCAACTATCTCCTGCCCCGCAAGCTGGCGGTGGAGGCCACTGCCGACAACATGAACGCCCTGCGCCTGAAGGAGAAGGCCAAGGCCGCCGCCATTGCCGCGGAGAAGGCCAAGGCGCTGGAAAACGCCAAGCAGCTGGAGAGCGTGGTGGTGAAGATCGCCGCCAGGGCCGGCGCGGGCGGAAAGCTGTTCGGCGCGGTGACCAGCCAGGAGATCAGCGACGCGCTGAACGAGCAGTTCGGCATCGAGATCGAGAAGCAGAAGATCGTCCAGGCCGAGCCCATCAAGAGCTACGGCAGCTTTGAGGTCAAGTGCAAGTTCGGCTATGAGATCAACGGCGTGATCCACCTGCTGGTGGTGGAGGAAAAATAAAGAAAGTGCGGGAAGCCCCGGCTTCCCGCGAATTTTCGGAGATACAAGATGGATGAGCTACTCGCCGGCCGCGTTCCGCAGAGCCTGCAGGCGGAGCAGGCGGTCATCGGCTCCATGCTGATCGACCCGGCCTGCATCCCGGACGTGCTGAAGGACGCGCGCGCAGAGCATTTTTACAACAAAATCAACAGAGACATCTTTGAGACCATCTTTGCCATGTTCAATTATGGCATGACCATCGACCCCATCACCGTGATGGAGCAGATGCGCGAGCGGGGCGTTTTCCAGGAGGAGAGCACCCGCGCCTATCTGCTGGAGCTGATGCAGGTGACGCCCACGGCGGCCAACGTGTCGGAATATGTCTCCATCATCCGGGACAAGGCGCTGCAGCGCGCCCTGGGCCAGGTGGCGGGGGAGATCACCCAGATGGTGAATGAGGGCCTCGGCAGCGCCGACGACATGCTCGAAAGCGCTGAGCGGAACATCTACGCCCTGCGGCGGGACCGCACCATCGGCGGGCTGAAGCCCATCGCCGAGGTGGTGCGCGAGGTCTATGACAACCTCAACCTGCTCGCCCAGGAGGGGGAGCGCCTGCCCGGCGTGCCGACGGGCCTGGTGGATCTGGACAAGCGCATCCTCGGCCTGAACAAGGGCGAGCTGGTGTTGATCGCTTCCCGCCCCGGCATGGGCAAGACCTCCATCGCCATGAACATCGTGATGAACGTGGCGAAGGTCTCGGGCAAGGCCGTGGCGGTGTTCTCTCTGGAGATGAGCCGCGCCCAGCTCGTCAGCCGCATCCTCTCCGGCGAGTCGATGATCAACAACCAAAAGCTGCTGACCGGCAATCTCAGCGCCGAGGAATGGCGGCGCATCGTCACCGCCGCGGCCACCGTCAGCTCCGCCAACGTCCTCATTGACGATAACCCCACGCTGTCCGTGGCGGATATGAACGCCCAGTGCCGCCGGGTGAAAAACCTGGGGCTGGTGGTCATCGACTATCTGCAGCTGATGAGCTCCGCCGGCGGGAAGCAGTCCGGCGGCGAGAACCGCCAGCAGATCGTGGCGGACATGACCCGTATGCTGAAGATCATGGCCAAGGAGCTGGACGTGCCGGTGCTGTGCCTCAGCCAGCTCAGCCGCGCCAACGAAGCGCGGCAGGACAAGCGCCCCATGCTGTCCGACCTGCGCGAATCCGGCGCCATCGAGCAGGACGCCGACGTGGTCATCGGCCTTTACCGCGAGGGATACTATAACAAAGAATGTGAAAACCCCAATGCCGCGGAGGCCATCGTGCTGAAAAACCGCAAGGGCGAGACCGGCATTGTCAATCTCGTGTTCCTGTCGGAATACACCACCTACGTCTCCGCCGACCCGCATCACGAGTGATGGAAGCGCGCTTTGACGAGACGCTGCGGCGTTATGATATGCTCCCGGCCGGGACGCGGGTGCTGTGCGCGTGCAGCGGCGGGGCGGACAGCATGGCGCTGCTGCACCTGCTGCGGGGCAGGGCGGGCGTCACGGTCCTGTGCGCCCACTTCAACCACCGCCTGCGCGGCGCCGAGTCCGACCGGGACGAGGCCTTCGTCCGGAATGCCTGCGACGAGCTGGGCATTGCGTTTTTTGTCGGCGCGGCCGACGTTTCCGCGTATGCCGCGGCGCATCACATGGGCCTGGAGGAAGCGGCGCGGACGCTGCGCTATGCATTTCTGGAGCGCACGGCGGACGCGCAGGGCTGCGAGAAGATCGCCACCGCCCACCACGCCGAGGACAACGCCGAGACCGTGCTGTGGAATCTCGTGCGCGGCTGCGGCGGGCGCGGCCTGGGCGGCATTGCGCCGGTACGGGGCAGATTCATCCGCCCGATGCTGCGCCTGACCCGCCCGGAGATCGAGGAATACCTCTCCCGGCGCGGCATCCCCTGGGTGACCGACAGCAGCAACGCGCTGGACGACAACCCCCGCAACCGCATCCGGCACCACGTTCTGCCGCTTTTGCAGGCGGAAAACAGCGCCGCCGTGGCCCACATCTGCGCCGCGGCAGAGCTGGCGTGGGCGGACGATGCATATTTGTCCGCCGAGGCGGAAAGGTTTATGGTGGACTTCGCCCGCGGCGGCGGCGCGCTGCCGGTGGATGCGTTTCTGGCGCTGCCGGAGCCGGTGGGCGCCCGCGTGCTGCGCTCCCTCGGCCTTTCGCTGCAGCGGCGGCACGTGGAGGCGGTCTATGCCCTGTGCCGCAGCGGCGCAGCCCACGGCGCGGTGGACCTGCCGGGCGGGCGGATCCGGAAGGAATACGGCGTCCTGACCGCCGCCGAAGCGCCGGAGCGTGCGCTCGCCCGCAGGGAAGTGCCCTTCGGGACGACGCCGCTTCCGGAACTGGGAATGGAAATTTTGCGGGAGACGCCCCGTAAAACCGATGAAATTCACAATTCATTCAACACTTTCTTCTTTAAAAGTGATTCAATACGTGGTATGATGTTCGTCGCCCGTGCAAACGGGGGCGATACGATCCGCCTGCCGGGCCGCGGCTGCACCAAGACGCTGAAGAAGCTCTTTCAGGAAGCAAAGCTGCCGCCGGCGCAGCGGGCATGCACGCCGGTGCTCTATGATGACGACGGCGTGCTTGCGGTTTGGGGTTTCGGAGTGGCGGAGCGCTGCGCCGCCGCGCCGGGGGAGATTGCCCAGCGGGTCGTTATAAAAGAAACAGACAGAGAAACCGGCTTGTGAGGAGAACGATATGGCAGAGTCGATGCATGACGATATTTTAGAAGTACTGCTCAGCGAGGAGGAGATCCATGCCAAGGTGCGGGAACTCGGTGCGCGCATCACGGCGGATTACGCCGGGAAAACGCCCTTTTTCCTCGGTGTGCTGAAGGGCTGCTTCGTCTTTATGTCGGACCTGACCCGCTGCGTGGACCTGCCCTGCACGCTGGATTTCATGGCGGTCTCGTCCTACGGCGGCGGCACCAGCTCCACCGGCGCGGTGCGCATCACGAAGGACCTCACCCGCGACATCGAGGGGAAGGACGTCATCATCGTGGAGGACATTCTCGATTCCGGCATCACCCTGTCCTATCTGAAGCAGTATCTGCAAAACCGCAAGCCCGCTTCCATCCGCATCGTGACGCTGCTGGATAAGCCCTCGCGGCGCAAAGCGGACATCACGGCGGATTACTGCGGCTTTTCCGTGCCGGACGAGTTCGTGGTGGGCTACGGCCTTGACTACGCGGAGGCCTACCGCAACCTGCCGTACATCGGCATTCTGAAGCCTGAGATCTATTCCCGGTAATCCTCGCAAAAATCGGCCCGAGTAAGGAAGTGAGCGACGTTTGAACAATAAAAAACCCGGAAAAAACAGAGCCAGAGACATTGGATTTTACGCGCTGCTGATCGTGATTCTGCTGGCGACGATCTTCACCATGAACCTCAGCGGGAAGAAGAGCACCAACGTGGAATACTCCGAGGTGCGCGATTATTTTCTGCAGGAAAAGGTGGAGAGCTTTGTTGCCGAGGGCAACAAGCTGACGCTGGTGCTGAAGGACGAGAGCACCGTCACCTGTGAGCTGAGCACCATCAGCATCTTCTATAACGACCTCAACGATCTGGTGCAGGAGCAGAAGGACAAGGGCATCCTCAAGGAATATGACTATCCGCCGCAGTGGCAGGCGCCCTGGTGGGCGTCGTTCCTGCCGTACTTGCTGGTGATGGTGATTTTCGTGGTGGTCTGGTCCATCGCGATGAACCGGATGCAGGGCGGGGCCGGCGGCGTTGCCCGCTTCAGCAAGGCCCGCACCACCCTGGGCAGCGACGAGAAGAAAAAGACCACCTTTGACGACGTGGCCGGCTGCGACGAGGAAAAGGAAGAACTGGCCGAGATCGTCCACTTCCTGAAAAATCCCAAGCAATACACCGAGATGGGCGCGCGCATCCCCAAGGGCGTGCTGCTCGTCGGCCCTCCGGGCACCGGCAAGACCCTGCTGGCCAAGGCCGTCGCGGGGGAGGCGGGGGTGCAGTTCCTGTCCATCTCCGGCTCCGACTTCGTCGAGCTTTACGTCGGCGTGGGCGCCGGCCGAGTCCGTGACCTTTTTGAACAGGCGAAGAAGGTGGCCCCGTCCATCATCTTCATCGACGAGATCGACGCCGTGGGCCGCCAGCGCGGCTCCGGCCTGGGCGGCGGCCACGACGAGCGCGAGCAGACCCTCAACCAGCTGCTTGTGGAGATGGACGGCTTCGGCAACAACGACGGCGTCATCGTCATGGCGGCCACCAACCGCGCCGACATTCTGGATAACGCCCTGCTGCGCCCCGGCCGCTTTGACCGCCAGGTCTATGTCGGCCTGCCGGACATCCGCGGGCGCGAGGCCATTCTGAAGATCCACTCCCGCGGCAAGCCCCTGGGGGACGACGTGGACTTGAACTCCATCGCCAAGGGCACGCCCGGCTTCGCCGGCGCGGACCTGGAAAACCTGATGAACGAGGCAGCGCTTTTGGCCGTGCGCCGCGACAAACGCTTCATCACCAGCGCGGAGATCGAGGAGGCCATCCTCAAGGTCTCCATGGGCCCGGAGAAAAAGAGCAAGAAGATGTCCGACAAGGCCCGCCGGCTCACGGCTTACCACGAGTCCGGCCACGCCATCGCCGGCAAATATCTGGAGCACACCGACCCGGTGCACTATATCACCATCATCCCCCGCGGCGCGGCCGGCGGCTTTACGCTGTTCCGCCCCCAGGAGGATCTGGAGAACTTCAAGTCCCGCAGCGAGATGTTTGAGAACATCGTGATGAGCCTGGGCGGCCGCATCGCGGAAAAGCTGTTCCTGGACGACATCTCCACCGGCGCCTCCGGCGACATCCAGCAGGCCACGCAGATCGCCCGCGCCATGGTGACCCAGTACGGCATGAGCGAGAAGCTCGGCCCCATCCAGTACGACAGCTCCGGCCACAGCATCTTCATCGGGCGCGACTTCGGCCAGATGAAGAGCTACAGCGAGGAGACCGCCGCCCTCATCGACGAGGAGGTCAAGCGCATCTTCGACGAGGCCTCCGCCGCCTGCGAGAAGCTTCTGGAGGAGCACCGCGACACGCTGATCGCCGTGGCGGAATATCTGCTGGAGCACGAGACCATGGACGGGGAGGACTTCAACTACTTCTGCGACCATGGCGAGCTGCCCCCGCCGAAGCCCGCCGCCGTCCCGGCGGACAACACCATCGAGCCGCCGGCGAAGAAGATCAGCATGTTCATCGACGACGATCCCGCTGCGCCCCCGACCCCGGAGCAGCGCGGGGAAGCGCCGTCCGCGCCTGCGGAAAACGCGCCGGACGACGGCGGCGATCCGCCGAAAACCGAATAAAAAACGCGCATGACGCCGGAACAAAACCTGTTCCGGCGTCAAGCTGTCGACAAAGTGTCGACAGCTTGAAAAGCAAAAACCGAAACATTGAAAAATGTTCCGGTTTTTGCGAAGATTGGACGTGCAGGGGGACTCCCGTCCCCCCTCACACCCCCCATGCAAGACGGTTCCTTTACAAAACGGG
>SVKR01000035.1 GCA_015068365.1 Oscillospiraceae bacterium | reverse complement strand
CTGCCAGTATGTAGGAACATATCTGTGGTGGCAATTCTGGCATTCATAGTATCCGGCCTTTTGCTCAATACCCACGGCGATAAAAGCGACCGTAAAAAGCATTATGAGCGCAAACACGATAAGTGCAATTCGTAGCCAGACTGGCATCTCTATAAATGAAGCCACAAACACCATGATCAGTCCGGCAATGACGGCAGGAATCGCAATCCAGTATTCCGTCTGAAGCATCTGCCTGTTCTTTTCTTCAACCTCTCGTCTCATTGCCAGCAGGTTTTCTTCTGCCCGCTTGTCATATGCTTCTGCCATAACTCTTTCGCCCGACAGGAGTTCGTTGACGTTAATTTTTAGAAGTTCACACAGCTCCAACATAATCCCAGAATCCGGCATAGACTTTCCAGTCTCCCATTTTGATATCGCCCGGTCACTGATTCCGAGCTTCTCGGCAAGGACTGTCTGAGTCATGCCCTGTTCCTTTCTGCAGGATGCTATGAATTTTCCAATTTTGATTTGATCCATATCGGGCACCTCCTTTCATGACTAAAGCATAGCCGGTATCATCATATTTTTACACGAACCGTAGGTTGATTTCCTGCAACTCTACCGCTGGTTGTGTCCGGTAAAGTGCGCTCCCCGCCGCCGATGATGGCAGTGTGGGAGCCTTTTTCCCTGACATCTATCTCACAGCCACAACTTCCCAACATCTAACTCGGCAACTCAACATAGTGACATCTATCGAGGCAACTCAACTCTCACACTTTTCGAGCCGATTTGCCCGTGGATAAGTTACCGAGAAGCGTTCGCCCTGCCTGATGCCAAATTTGCCCGATTGTCCGAAAACCGCAGTATTACTGGGCTTTCGCGCCTATTATTCTTTGACTCTTGACATCAATACTACCGTCTCGACATGCTCCGTGTGCGGGAACATGTCCACGGGCTGGATGCGCTCGGCGCGGTAGCCGCCGCGCGTCAGCCGCCCCAGGTCCCGGGCCAGGGTCTCCGGGTTGCAGGAGACATAGACCACGCGCTGCGGGCCGAGCAGCAGCAGGCTCTCCAGAAACTCTGCGCTGGCTCCGGCGCGCGGCGGGTCCATGAACACCACGTCGCAGCGCTCGCCTTCCCGGGCGCATTGGGCCATGAACTGCCCGGCGTCGGCGCAGGTGAACCAGGCGTTGCGGATGCCGTTGCGCCGGGCGTTGGCGATGGCGTCGCGCACCGCGTCGCGGTTCAGCTCCACCCCGGCCACGCTCTCCGCGCTGCCGGCGGCCGCCAGGCCGATGGTGCCCGTGCCGCAATAGGCGTCCAGCACCCGCTCCCGCCCCGTGAGCGCGGCGAAGCCGATGGCCGTGCGGTACAGCAGCTCGGTCTGGGCGGGGTTGACCTGATAAAAGCTGGCCGGACTGATGCGAAAGCGCAGGGCGCACAGCTCGTCCTCGATGAAGCCGGGGCCGAACAGCGTCTTTTCCCGCTTGCCCAGCACCAGGGGCGTAAAGGCGTCGTTGATGTTCAGCACCACGGTGGTGATCTCCGGGTGCGCATCCAGAAGCGCCGCCAGGAAGGGCTTTTGCAGCGGAAAGCGCGCCTCCGTCGCCACCAGCACCACCATGACCTCGCCGGTGGAGGCGCTGCGGCGCACCAGCACGTGGCGCAGAAAGCCCCGCCCCCGCCGCTCGTCATAGGCGGTCATCTTGAACTTCGGCATCATCCGCCGGATGGAAACGATGATGGCGTCGGCCGTCTCGTCCTCCAGCAGGCAGTCGTCCACGCAGACGATGCGGTGGCTCCCGGACTGGTAGACCCCGGAGATGATGCGCCCGCGCCCGTCCACGCCGAAGGCGGCCTGCACCTTGCCGCGATAGTGGTAAGGCCGGGCCATGCCCGCGATGGGCGCCACAGGGCCGAAGCGGCCCAGAAGCCCCTCCAGCCGGGCCTGCTTGCGCTCCAGCTGCCGGGCATAGGGCAGGTGCATCAGCTGGCAGCCACCGCACTGCTTCCGCTTCGGGCAGGGGGCGAATGTCGTTTGTTCTGTCATGGCGCGGTCTCCTCCCAGGCTGAAAATTCCGTCCAAGGATCAATGCGCGGCGGCGGCAGGCGAAAGGCCATGGCCGCGCCGGTGTCCGGATGGGCAAAGGCGATGGCGTGGGACCACAGGGCGATGGGCGTCTCCCCGTCGGCCAGGGTGCCGTACTTCCGGTCCCCCACCAGCGGCAGGCCGTGGTGGGCGAACTGGGCGCGGATCTGGTGGGTGCGCCCGGTGCGCAGGGAGATGCGCAGCAGCGACAGCGCCCCGGCCCGCTCCAGAAGCGTGTAGTCCGAGATGGCCTCGCGCGCATCCTTGCCCGGCGTGTCGGTCACATAGGTCCGGCACTCCCGCCGGTCCCGGCGCAGCAGGTCCGTGAATGTGCCCGCGCCCGCCTCCGGCGCGCCGTGCACCACGGCGAGATAGCGCTTTTGAAAGCTCCCGTCCATCACCTGCCGCCCCAAGGCGGCAGCGGCGTCGGCGCCGCGGGCCAGCAGCATCACGCCGCCCACCACCCGGTCCAGCCGGTGGACGGTGCGCACGTCGGCGCGCTCGTCCCCCAGCGCCTGGCGCGCCAGGGACGGCACGCCGCCGGGCTCGTCGGTGCTCAGCACCCCGGCGGGCTTGACGCATACGATGAGAAATCTGTCAGAATATAAAATCTCCATGGGCACAGTATAGCATGCGCCCATGGAGTTTTTCAAGCCGCCGTCACGCGGCGGCGGCCGCGGTTTTCAGATCACGCCTGATACAGCTCCGGGTGGCTGGACAGGCAGAAGTAGGTGCTGCCCAGAAGCCGGTCCTGCATCTCCAGGTACACGGCGCTGCCCAGCCGGTAATTGGACTGGAACACCACCCCCGGCTCGCCCAGCACCCGCTCGCCCTCCAGCAGCCGCCGCGCAGCCTCCACGCACTCCGCCGAGGGCTTGATGCCGTTGAAGTAGCCGCTGCCCTTGCCGTAATACTGCCCCGGCTGCTCCAGCACCTCGCGCATGGTGTCCGGGAACTCCGGGGAGGCCATGCGGTTCAGCACCACCTCCCCCACCGCCATCTTCCAGTCCATCGGCAGCCAGACGCTGCCGGCCTCGGCATAGATGATCTTCGACAGCAGCCAGAGCTCCTCAAACTCAATGGCGGGGTAGTCCAGCGCCAGGTCGGCGATCTTCTCCTCCCGCTGCGCCGCGGCGGCGGCCCCGGCGGCATAGTCCCCCGCCATCACCGCCTCGGCCATCTCGGCCATATAGTCCCGCTCCGGCACATAGGCCGCCGCGGCGGGCCCGGCCAGCGCCGAAAGCGCCAGCGCCCCCGCGGCCAGCAGCAAAGCCATCCGTTTCATAGTTCGCATCCCTCCGTTTGTGGTTTCTCCCCCGCGCGGGGCAGACAAGCCCCCAGCGGCGGATACTCCCATGTATATGAGGCGCGGCGCGAACTTATGCCCGCTTGACAGGCAGGGTATACTGGAGACAAAGACCGTTAAAGTGAGGTTTCGTTATGCGAATCGCAGTCAGCTATGAAAAGGACAGCGGCCGGGTGTTCCAGCACTTCGGCCATACCGAGTGCTTCAAGCTCTACAATGTGGAGGACGGCAAAATCGTCAGCTCCCTCGTCATCGCCGCGCCGGAGCAGGGGCATGACGCCCTGGCGGACTTTCTGGCGCAGATGCGCGTCAACGCCCTCATCTGCGGCGGCATCGGCGGCGGGGCGCGGGCGGCGCTGGAGGACGTGGGCGTGCTGCTCTACGGCGGCGTGACCGGGGACGCGGACGCGGCGGTGGACAGCTTTCTGGCCGGCACGCTGGGCTATGACCCGGACGTGCACTGCCATCATCATGACGCCGGCCAGGCGCACGACTGCGCCGCCCACGGCTGCCACGGCCAGCAGCAGGGCTGCGGCAGCTGCCACCATTTCTCCTCGTGAGCGCATCGCCTGAAAGCGCAAAAAATCGCCCCCGGAAGCGTTCCGGGGGCGATTGAGCTTGTCAAAAAAGTCTTTTTGACAAGCTCATTGATTCAACCCGATGGGGCCTTGCCCCCTCGGACTCCCCTGCTGCTCAGTGATCGATACGCTGAAGCATAGTTTTTTGACAGTCTGAATCGCCCCCGGAAGGCCTTCCGGGGGCGAATACTTTTGCTGATGCTTACTTGTGGTCCACGTTGTACATATGCTCAATGAGGCAGAGCATCTTGTCGCTGTAGCCGTACTCGTTGTCGTACCAGCTCACGACCTTCACGAAGTGCTCGTTCAGGGCGATGCCGGCGGCGGCGTCGAAGATGGAGGTGCGGGTGTCGTTGAGGAAGTCGCTGGAGACGACGGCCTCGTCGGTGTAACCCAGAACGCCCTTCAGCTCGCCCTCGCTGGCTTCCTTCATGGCCTTGCAGATCTCCTCATAGGTGGCGGGCTTGTCCAGCACGGCGGTCAGATCCACGACGGAGACATCCAGGGTGGGCACGCGCATGCTCATGCCGGTCAGCTTGCCGTTGAGGGCGGGGATGACCTTGCCCACGGCCTTGGCCGCGCCGGTGGAGGAGGGGATGATGTTGCCGCAGGCGGTGCGGCCGCCGCGCCAGTCCTTGACGGAGACGCCGTCCAGGATGCGCTGGGTCGGAGTGACGGAGTGGACGGTGGTCATCAGGCCTTCCTTGATGCCGAACTTGTCATTGAGCACCTTGGCGATGGGGGCCAGGCAGTTGGTGGTGCAGGAGGCGTTGGAGACGAAGGTCATGTCGCTGGTGTACTGGTCCAGGTTGACGCCCGTGACGAACATGGGGGTGTCGTCCTTGCTGGGGGCGCCCATGATGACGTGCTTCGCGCCGGCGTCGATGTGGGGCTGGGCCTTCTCCTTGGTCAGGTTCAGGCCGGTGCTCTCGCAGATATACTCCGCGCCCACTTCGCCCCATTTGAGGTTGGCGGCGTCCTTCTCGCAGAAGCAGCGGATGGCCTTGCCGTTGATGATGATGTGGCTGTCGTCATGGTCCACGGTGCCGTCGAACTTGCCGTGCATGGTGTCATACTTGAACATATAGGCGAGGTAATCCGGCGCGCACAGATCATTGATGCCGACGATCTCGATGTCGGGGTGGGCGAGGGAGCAGCGCATGATCATGCGGCCGATGCGGCCGAAGCCGTTAATGCCAACTTTGATTTTTCCCATAGTTTTTTCCTCCGTTATTGTAATTGTTGAATCATTGCCTGAATTGACTTTGATATTATACGCCGTTCTGATCTCATTTGCAACGATAAAGAATTGTAGTTTTGCGGGAAAAACTGCGAATCTTCCTATTGACAAACACTGTGCCCTCTGCTATTATGTCATAGCGCTCCAAAGACAGCAGGTGGCCCCCGGGCCGTAAGTCCTGCCGAGGACGGCATCAAGATTCATTGTTGCTTTCTGTCCTTGTGTCTTTCCGGGCACAGGGATTTTTCTTTTCCGGGCGCAAATCTCATCGGAGGTGAAACCATGCCGAACGCAAAAATCCTCAGCGAGAAGCAGGCAATCGTTGCGGCGCTGATCGAGCGCATCAAGAATGCCAACTCCGGCGTGTTCGTGGACTACAAGGGCATCACCGTCGCCCAGGACACCGAACTGCGTACCGAGCTGCGCAAGAATGATGTGGAGTATTCCGTCATCAAGAATACCCTGACTCGTTTCGCGCTAGATGACTGCGGGCTGAAGGAGATCGATCCCATCCTGAACGGGACGACTTCTCTCGCGACCAGTGCCGGCGACCCCATCGCCCCCTTCCGGATCATCAGCGACTATTCCAAGAAGCTGAATGACGTGTTCAACATCAAGGCCGCGTTCATGGACGGCAAAGTCCTGAGCGATGCCGAGATCGCCGAGATCTCCGCGCTGCCCAGCAAGGAAGCGCTGTATTCTCAGGTCTTCGGTACCCTGCTGGCGCCCATCACCAGCCTGGCCGTCGTGCTGAACCAGATCCTGGAGCAAAAGGGCGGCGCGCCCGCCGCGGAAGCCCCCGCAGCCGAGTAAGACTGACCGGCTGCAACCCACCGAAAGGCGGGCAGAGGATTGCTGCCCCGCCGCAACAAAGATTATTTTAGGAGGAAATTACAATGGCTAGCGAAAAAGTTACTGCTATGATCGAAGAAGTCAAGGCCCTCAGCGTTCTGGAGCTGTCTGAGCTCGTGCACGCTCTGGAGGAGGCCTTCGGCGTGTCCGCCGCCGCCGCTGCTGTCGCCGCCGCTCCCGTGGCTGCCGCCGCTGTGGAAGAGAAGACCGAGTTCGACGTCGTCATGACCGACTTCGGTGCTGAGAAGATCAAGGTCATCAAGGAAGTCCGCGGCATCACCGGTCTCGGCCTGGCTGAGGCGAAGGCGATGGTCGAAGGCGTCCCCGCCAAGATCAAGGAAGGCGCTTCCAAGGAAGAGGCCGAAGAGCTCAAGGCCAAGCTGGAGGCCGTCGGCGCCAAGGTCGAGCTCAAGTAATCGCTCAAACCGAACGAAAAGATGCAGACGCGGTTGCGTCTGCATCTTTTTTGTGCCATAATATACCCATCATCCTTCACCCACGGGAGGGACCGACATGGCCCGATTCTTCATGGCCGGCAGCAACATTGCCGGCGGCACCGTCTTCATCACCGGCGCGGACGCGGAGCACGCGAAGGTCCTGCGCCTCAAGATCGGCGACCGGATCGTCGTCTGCGACGGGGAGCGGACCGACCACCACTGCACCGTCACGCGCATCACCCCCGAGGAGGTGGAAGCGGAGGTCGTCGAGTCCGTCCCCTGCCCCGCCGAGCCGGACGTGCGCGCCGTGGTGCTGGCCGGGCTGCCCAAGCAGGGCGAGCGCAGCGACTATGTGGTGCAGAAATGCACCGAGGGCGGCGCCAGCGAGATCGTCTTTTTCGTCAGTCACCGCTGCGTGGCCAAGCCCGACCCGAAGGGCATGGAGAAGAAGCTGGTGCGCTGGCAGCGCATCGCCGAGGAGGCGGCCAAGCAGTCCGGCCGGGGCGTGATCCCCACGGTGTCCGCCGTGCCGGATTTTGCCGGCGCGCTGGACATCGCCGTCAAGACCGACCTGCCCCTCTTCCTCTACGAGACCGGCGAGCGCGTGGAGCTGCGCAGCGCCATCGAATCCGCCGGGAAGATCGCCTCCGCCGCCATCCTCACCGGGCCGGAGGGGGGCTTTGAGCCCTTTGAGGCGGACCTTGCGCGGGCGCTGGGCTTCCGCATCTGCTCCATGGGCCCGCGCATCCTCCGCTGCGAGACCGCGCCCCTGGCGGCGCTGACCGCGCTGATGTACGCCACGGGCAACCTGTAAGCCATGGACTTTGATCTCTCTCTGCCCTATGACGTGCTGATTATCGGGGCCGGGCCGGCCGGAAGCACCCTGGCGCGTATGCTCGCCGGCAGCGGGCAGCGGATCGCGCTTCTGAATGGCCGCACCCCCGGCAAGGCCAAGGTCTGCGGCGGGCTTCTGGCGCCGGACGCTCAAAAGGTCCTGGCTGCCTTTGATCTGACGCTGCCGAAGTCCGTGCTGGTGGACCCGCAGATCTTCTCTGTCAAGACCATCGATCTGGAAGCAGACCTGGTGCGCTACTATTCCCGCTTTTATATCAATGCCGACCGCGGCCGATTTGACGACTGGCTGCGCTCCCTGGTTCCGGACGGCGTGGACAAGCTCTCCGGTCGCTGCGCCGCTTTGCAGCGCGCATCGGACGGCGGCTTTGTCGCCGAGGTGCATCTGCCCGGCGGCGGGATTCACGCCCTCCGCGCCCGATGCGTGGTCGGCGCGGACGGGGCCGCTTCCATCGTCCGCCGCAGCTTTTACCGCTGCGACATCCGGCGCTATGTCGCCATCCAGCAATGGTTTGCTGCCGATGAGCGCGTCAGTCCCTTTTATTCCTGCATCTTCGACCCCGCCACCAGCGAAAGCTGCTCCTGGTCGATTCACAAGGACGGCTGTTTTCTCTATGGAGGCTCTTTCCTGCCGGAGCACTGTCGGGAAAATTTTGAAAAGCAAAAGCAGCGCATCGCGGGCAAATACGGCTTTCGCTTCACTGAACCGCTGCGCACCGAGGCCTGCGAGGTTTTCCGTCCTGCCCGCTGGCGGGATTTCATCACCGGCAGGGACGGCGCCTTCCTCATCGGCGAGGCGGCGGGCTTCATCAGCCCCAGTTCCTTTGAGGGCATCAGCAGCGCGATCCTGAGCGGAAAATGCCTCGCCCGCGCCCTGCGCGGCGGCGATCTGCACAAAGCCGAGCGGGACTATCGCCGGGCGGTGCTCCCCCTGAAGTGGAAGCTGCGGCTGAAATGCTATAAGCGGCTTTTCATGTATATCCCCTGGCTGCGGCGGCTGGTGATGCGCTCCGGACTCATGGCGATGCACATGGACATAGAACCATAAAAAAGCGACACGGCCTTTGCCGTGTCGCTTTTTTGGGGTTTCGGTTAAGATCACTTCGCCAGGTTCTTGTCCTCGTGGAAGTACTCCCGCACCAGCTTGATGATGACGGGGCTGAGGGTCAGGATGGCGATGAGGTTGGGGATGGCCATGAAGCCGTTGAGCGCGTCGGCCAGGTTCCAGGCGTCGGACAGGCTCATGGTGGCGCCGACGATGGCGAACAGGATGAACACGAGCTTGTAGCCGATGCTGGCCTTGGTGCCGAACAGATACTCGAAGCAGCGGGTGCCGTACAGGCTCCAGCTCAGGATGGTGGACAGGGCGAACAGGGCCAGGCACAGCGCCAGGATGACGCTGCCGAAGCCGCGGCCGAGGATGCTGCTGAGCGCGGCGGAGACGATGGCGGCGCCGCCGCTGGTGCCCCAGGCGATCTCCACGTTGCCGGCGCAGGCGCTGGTCAGCACGGTGAGGGCGGTGAGGGTGCAGATGACGATGGTGTCCATGAACACCTCGAAGATGCCGAAGAAGCCCTGCTTGACCGCGTTGGTCTCGCTGGTGGCGGCGTGGGCCATGGGGGCGGAGCCGAGGCCGGCCTCGTTGGAGAAGCAGCCGCGGGCGATGCCCTTGGTGATGGAGGTGGACACGGTGATGCCGAAGGCGCCGCCCAGGGCAGCCTCCGCGTTGAACGCGCCCTTGAAGATCATGCCGAACACCTGGCCGATGTGGCTGATGTTGGCGAGGATGACGATCAGGGAGGCGAGGATGTAGACCACGGCCATGACCGGGACGATCTTCTCGGTGACGGAGCCGATGCGCTTGATGCCGCCGAACAGCACCAGGGCCACGACGACGGCCACGACGATGCCGACGATGAGGTTGCACAGGGTGAACTCAGAGCCCAGGAAGCTGATGGTGCTCGCGCCGACGTTGCCGCCCAGCGCGTCGATGGCGGAGCCGATGGACTCGCCGATGGACTGCACCTGGGTGGCGTTGCCGATGCCGAAGGCGGCCAGGCAGCCGAAGATGCAGAACAGCACGCTCAGCCAGCCGAAGCCCTTGCCCAGGCCGTTCTTGATGTAGTACATCGGGCCGCCGACCCAGTCGCCCTGGTCGTTGCGCTCGCGGTAATGGACCGCCAGCGTGACCTCGGCAAACTTGGTGCACATGCCCACCAGGGCGGACAGCCACATCCAGAAGACGGCGCCGGGGCCGCCGATGACGATGGCGCCGGTGACGCCGGCGATGTTGCCGGTGCCGACGGTGGCCGCCAGGGCGGTGGTCAGGGCCTGGAGCGGGGTGACCTCGCCCTTGCCGGCCTTCTGCTTTTTGAAGACCTTGCCGATGGTGTTCTTCATGGCATGGCCGAACTTACGGAACTGCAGGAAGCGGGTGCTGATGCTGAGGATCAGGCCGACACCCACGAGCAGGCACAGCACGACGCTGCCCCACGCGATGTCGTCCATTTTGGTGATAAACTCGCTGACTGTCATAGATGGTTCCTCCTTCTTTGCTCTCTTCTTAAATAAAAATAAGAACCAAAAACAAACGGGCTTCCCCGTGTCTGGAGAAGCCCGGCAAAAACGGCAAACCCTTTGCCTGCAAAAAATGCAGGCAGCAGCCCTGTCCTTTTGCCTGAGAGATTTGGCGCCTTGCCCGGCACCTTGCACCTTCGGCCCTCACAGCGAATGTGAGCTTCTCCAGAGCGCGATCCCTCCGCGGTCAGGCCCGTGCCCTTCTGCGGAGTTCCACTCGCAATCTATATAGATGTGTTTAGGTTAGCATAGTTTTTCCCGCGTTGCAAGTGTATTTTTCCATAGTTTTTTCTGCGGAATTTTGGGCAGGCTTGTGTTTATTTACAGAAAGTTTGCAATTTGGGTGTACATATAGGGCATACAATCGTCTGTAGGACAGGAGCGTTTTGCCATGAATATGAAAAAAATCTGCATCATCGTGCTGTGCCTTTGCCTGCTTGCCGTGCCTGCATCGCCCGCCTTTGCCGCGGAGCCGGCGCTGGACAGCTTCCTCGACCGCTACGGCTCCCTGCTGGGCGACGGGATGGATTCCCTGACCGACTGGCTGGAAAAGCAGACGGCGGACCTGGCCCCGGAGCTGCGGGAAACGCTGCGGGACGTGGACACCGACTCGCTCTTTTCCGACCTGCGGGACCTGCTGGGCGACACCGCCGGGCTGGATGACGCGGCGCTGCGCGCAAAGATCGAAGCCGTCGCGGCGGAGCACGGCGTGCATCTGGTGGAAAGCCAGGTGCAGCAGCTGATGGACCTGTGCCGCGCGCTGGAGAAGCTGGACCCCGCCACCCTGCGCGAGCGCACCGACGCCCTGGGCCGCCAGCTCAATTCCCGCGGCGGGCTGCGGGGGATCTGGGACAGCGTGGTGCAGGCCGTCAGCTCCGCCGCCGACTGGATCGCGCAGCAGATCTCCGGCCTGTTTGGCTGAAAAAAACAAGGAGCGTCCTTTCAAGGGCGCTCCTTGTTTTATCTTTTTACAGTTCCTTGATGGTCTCGGCCCAGGCGGCGTAGAGGGCCAGCTTCTCGTCGCACTTCGCCTTGTCGGCGTCGTGCACCATGAGATAGACCTTGATCTTCGGCTCGGTGCCGGAGGGGCGGATGATGAAGCTGCTGCCGTCCGCCAGCTCGAAATAGAGCACGTTGCTGCCGGAGATGTGGGTCTGCCCCACCACGCCCAGGCCGCCGACGCTCAGCTCGCCGGTCAGATAGTCCCGCACCTTGGCGACGGGGGTGCCGCCCACCGCGACCGGGTGCTCGCTGCGCAGCTTTGCCATGATCTCCTGCATCCGGCGCAGGCCGTCCAGCCCCGGCATCACCAGGTTGATGGTCTTCTCCTGATAGCGGCCGTAGGCGGCGTACAGGTCCTCCATGGCGTCCAGCAGGGTCTTGCCCTGGTTCCAGTAATAGGCCGCCATCTCCGCCACCATCAGCGAGGCGGTCACCGCGTCCTTGTCCCGGACATAGTCGCCCATCATATAGCCATAGCTCTCTTCAAAGGCGAAAATATACTGATGCGCGCCGCTCGCGTCCCATTCGGCGATCTTCTCGGCCATGAATTTGAAGCCGGTGAAGGTGTCCTCAATGTACACGCCGTTGCGCTTGGCGACCTCGCGTGCCATCTCGGTGGAGACGATGGTCTTCAGCGCGCCGGCGTTTTCCGGCAAGGTGCCGGTGCGCTTTTTCGCGCCGATGACATAGTCCAGCAGCAGCACGCCCAGCTGGTTGCCGGTGATGGGCACGAAGCCGTCCCCCCGGCGCACCATGGTGCCGATGCGGTCAGAGTCCGGGTCGGTGCCGATGATGAGGTCGCTGCCGACCTCCTTTGCCAGGTCCACCGCCAGATAAAAGCCCTCCGGGTTCTCCGGGTTGGGGCTTTCCACCGTGGGGAAGGCCCCGTCGATGACCATCTGCTGCGGCACGGGGGTGAGGTGCTTGATCCCCAGGCGCTTCAGCGCCTCGGGCACCAGCTTGTGGCCGGCGCCGTGGAAGGGGGTGTAGACGATCTTCAGCGTGTCGGCGGCCTTCGCCACGGCCTCGCGGTCGATGGCCTGGCCCAGCACGCGCTCCAGAAAGGCCTCGTCGCACTGCGCGCCGATGACCTCGATGCGCCCGTCGGCCTTTGCCTCGTCAAAGTCCACGGTCTTGAAGCCGGAGAAGATGTCGATGCGCTCCATCTCCGCGGCGATGGCGGCGGCGTGCTGCGGGGGCAGCTGGGCGCCGTCGGACCAGTAGACCTTGTAGCCGTTGTACTCCTTGGGGTTGTGGCTGGCGGTGATGTTGATGCCCGCCTGCGCGCCGTAATAGCGGATGGCAAAGCTCAGCTCCGGGGTGGGGCGCAGCGCGTCAAAGATGCGGACGTGGATGCCGTTGGCCGCCATGACGCAGGCCGCCTCCCGGGCGAACAGGTCGCTGTTGATGCGGCAGTCATAGCACACCACGACGCCGCGGGCCATGGCCTCCGGCCCTTCGGCCGCCACCACGTCGGCAAAGGCCTGCGTGGCGTGGCGGATGACGTGGACGTTCATGTGGTGCAGCCCCAGCTTCATGGTGCCGCGCAGTCCGGCGGTGCCGAATTCCAGCGGCGCGAAAAAGCGGCTTTCGATCTCCTTGTCATCCCGCCGGATGTCGTGCAGCTCTTTCCACTCAGTCTCGCTCAAAGCCGGACAATCCAGCCATTTTTCATATTCCGCTCTGTAAGTCGTCATCGGGCGTTGCCTCCATCAGTTCTTTTGCCATGTCATACATGGTCTCCGGGACATAGATGCTGCTGCCGGTGCCGGAAAGCCCCAGCACCACCTTGCCGAAGGAGCCGTCCCCCGGGTGCAGCACGACCGCGGGGATGCCATAGGATTTCAGAAAGGCCACCAGCATCTCGTCTTCCACGTCCCGGCTGGAACAGTGGGTGAGGAATTTCGGCGGCACGATCTCGCCCCGGGCGTCTCTGGGCCACTGCCGGTACAGCTTGCCGGGCATGTTCCGGCCGAATTCACCAAACATGGCGCTCGCTTCTCCCTTTTCTTATTAATATGGATTCGTAAAGATAATTCTATCACAGTTTTTCCCGCTTGTGAATAGCGAAAAACAGAAAATCGGCGCTCTTCTGGACAGAGCGCCGCGTTTTTATTTATGATATTTCCCCCCGCCCAGAATGTTCAGCGCGCGGTAGACCTGCTCGCACAGCATCACCCGGAACAGGTGGTGCGGGAAGGTCATCTCCGAGAAGGAAAGGCGCAGATCGGCCCGGCGCTTGATGCGCGGGGAAAGCCCGCAGGAGCCGCCCACGACGAAGCAGAGCTGGCTGCATCCGGCGCTCTGCCAGTCCGCGATGCGCCGGGCGAAGGCCGGGGAGGACATCTGCTCCCCCTCCACGCAAAGCGCGATCAGCGCGGCCGAGGCAGGGATGCGCTTTTCCAGCTCGTCGGCCTCCTTTTCCAGCGCCGCGCCGATCTCCCGCTCCGACGGCGCTTCGGGCAGGTGCTGCTCCGGGATCTCCGTCAGCGAAAAGCGGCAATATGCGCCCAGCCGCTTGCGGTATTCCTCAAAAGCGGCGATGAGGTAGGGCTCCTTCATTTTTCCGACGCACAGAAAGCTGACTGTCAGCATTTAACCGTCCTCCAGGGTGATGCGCCCGTCCGCCGGGGCGACATAAACCGCCGCGCCGCTGCCGGAAAGCGCCGCGGAAACGGTCTGAAGCGCGCGGGCGGGGCTGTTGTTCTCCCGGCTCAGGTGGCCGAGCAAAATCTGCCGGGTGCCCTCCCTTGCCAGGTCGGCGGCCAGGGCCGCGCAGTCGTCATTGGAGAGGTGGCCGCGCTCGGAGAGGATGCGCCGCTTGAGATAGGGCGGATAGGGGCCGGACAGGAGCATGTCCACGTCGTGGTTGGCCTCGATGAGCACGCACCGGGCGCCGCGCAGCCCTTCGCGCATCTCCGGCGTGACGCAGCCGCTGTCCGTGGCCAGGGCAAAGCTGCCGGACGGGCCGTCGGCCCGCCAGCCGACGCTTTCCGCGCTGTCGTGGCTGGTGCGGAAGCTGCGCACCGTCACATCGCCGAAGCGCAGATGCTCCTCCGGCGCGGTGACGCGCAGACGCAAGGAAACCCCCGCGATGGTCCGGTCCAGATAACCGGCCACGGCACGGGGGGCGCAGATCGGGGCGGCGCAGCGCTTTGCAAGCGTAGCCAGCCCCGCGATATGATCGCTGTGTTCATGGGTGATGAGGATGGCGGCAAGGTCCTCGCAATTTATGCCGGTCAGACGCAGATGCTCGCAGATGCGGCGGCAGGAGATGCCGGCGTCCAGCAGGATGTGCACGCCGTCCATGCTCAAAAGCGCGCAGTTTCCGCTGCTGCCGCTGGCAAAGGTGGTCAGGCGCATCATCCGGCGCTGACCGCGGTGAGCTTCTCCGCCGGGCCGTCCGGTTCGCTGACGGCGATGATGTCCGCGCCCAGGCCCCGCAGCTTGCCCACGATGTCCTGATAGCCGCGCTCGATGAACTCCACGTCCTCCACCACGGTGGTGCCCTCGGCACACAGTCCGGCGATTACCATTGCCGCGCCGGCCCGCAGATCGCAGGCGGCGACGGGGGCGCCGGTGAGGTTGGGCACGCCCTCGATGACGGCGATCTTGCCGTCCACCTGGATCTCCGCGCCCATTTTCCGCAGCTCGTTGACGTATTTATAGCGGTTGTCCCACACGCCCTCGGTCACCACGCTGGTGCCCTCCGCCAGGGACAGCACGGTGCTGATCTGGGGCTGCATATCCGTGGGAAAGCCGGGGTACGGCAGGGTCTTGATGTTGGTGTGGTGCAGCGCGCCCTCCCGGCGCACGGTGACGAAGTCGTCCCCCTCCTCGATCTCCACGCCCATCTCGGCCAGCTTGGCGCTGATGCAGTCCAAGTGCTTGGGGATGACGTTGTTGATGCGGATCTCCCCGCCCGCGCCGGCCACGGCGGCCATATAGGTGCCGGCCTCGATCTGGTCGGGGATCAGGGTGTATGTACCGCTGTGCAGGCTGTCCACGCCCCGGACCTTGATGACGTCGGTACCGGCGCCGCGGACGTCCGCGCCCATGGAGTTCAGGAAGTTCGCCAGATCGACGATGTGCGGCTCTCTGGCGGCGTTTTCGATGATGGTCTGGCCCTTGGCCAGGGTGGCGGCGATCATGATGTTGACCGTGGCGCCCACGGAAACCTTGTCCAGATAGATGCGCGCGCCCTTCAGCCGCCCGTCCTTCGCCTCGGCACGGATGAGACCCTTGCCGATGTTCATGGTGGCGCCCAGGGCCTTCATGCCCTTGATGTGCTGGTCGATGGGCCGCACGCCGAAGTTGCAGCCGCCGGGCATGGTGGTGCGCGCCGCGCCGAAGCGGCCCAGCATGGAGCCGATGAGGTAATAGGACGCCCGGATGTCCCGGGTCAGCTCAAAGATCTTGTCGTTGAAATACACGTCGGTGCAGTCCACGTCGACGGTGGTCTTGTTGACCAGATTCACCTTCGCGCCCATCAGCGCCAGAATGTCCAAAAGCTTGTCCGTATCGCTGATCTGGGGCAGATTCTCGATCCGGCACACGCCGCTGACCATCAGCGCCGCGGGGATGATGGCGACCGCCGCGTTTTTCGCGCCGGAAATCTCCACCTCGCCGTAGAGTTTTTTTCCGCCCTTTATGATGTACTTATCCACGATGCAAGCCTCCGTGCGGTGTGATTTGCGCTCTGGCCTGTGGAAAATCTATGCTTCCGCACCTAAGATTAACACGAAATACAGAAAGATGCAACATAATTCTGCAACCAAGCGCAATTTTATGACAACCGATTTGTTCTTATGTAAATCTGCTCTCCACCTGGCCGCTGTCCGCGTCGATCATCAGCGGGCCGGCGTCGGTCTCGATGCGCCAGACGGGGATGAGCTCCGCCTCGCCGGAACGGGTGGGCGAGAGGAGATAGCCCGGCTGCACGTCGTCCAGCCGGGAGCAGATAAAGCCCTCGCTGCGGACGATCTCCACAAAGCGCAGCAGCGCCGAAACGCTGTCCATGCCCGTGCTGCGGGCGCTTTTCGTCACACTGTCGAACAGCCTTGTCCCGGTGAGGATAACGAGGCTGCTCTCCGAAAATTCAAAATGGAGCACGGCATTGTACACGGGGATGCCTTCCAGCGTGCAGTAAAAGTCCATGTTCCTGCCCTCCTCCGAGGCGGGCAGGGCGGTGACGCCGATCTGCCGCAGCGCGCGCTGGGCAGTGCGCGCTGCGCCCCGGCGCAGGGGCACGGCGCTGCTTGACAGCAGCACGTCCAGCTCGCCGCTGCCGCGCAGCAGCGCTTTGCCTTGTTCTCCCTGGTACAGGATGATGTTGCCGCCAAGGTCCTCCGGCGTGTAGGCCCCGATGAGCTTCTGCACCTTTTCGCTCTCCCGCTGCACGTCGCGCGCCAGCGCGCAGGGCGCCGGGGCGCTTTGCAGTGTGATGGCCCCGTCCGCAACAGAGATGCCGCTGTCTTCCAGCAGCGCCGTGACGGAGGCGACGGTCTCTTTCGCGCTGCGGCGGGCCTCGGCGGTGTCGGAGAGCACCACGCTCAGCAAGAAAACATTGAGCAGCGCCAGAATGATCAGAACGATGCGCTCCAGGTTCCGTCTATCCATCTGCAATCACCCACATACACTGCGTGGCGTCTCCGGCGTCAACGCAGACGATCTCCGCCGTCCTGCCGCGCGCTGCGGCAATGGCAGCGGCCTGCAGATAGGGCAGAAGCTCCGTCTGCGTCTCGGCGCACTGGAACTGCCGGTACTGCAGCCGCGCCTGGATGACGCCCTCGCCCCGCAAAACGATCTCCGCCGCGTGCCCGTCGGCAAGGCGCACCGGGATGCCCCGGACCATGTAATCCAGCAGCACGGTACAGGTCTGTTGGGACTCGTTGTATTCCGCCCCGGAGAAGTACAGCCTGCCGTCGCCGCAATAAAGGCCGATGCTGCCCTCGGCGACACGCCAGGCGCTGTTCACCGCGGCGCGCAGCGTCCCCTCCGTGCGCCCCTCCGGGCTGGCTGCCCGGCGGAAGAACACGGTCCCCGTCGGGTTGAGGCGCAGCGTGGTCTCCTCGTTGACATAGACCACGGTGCCGTCGGATTCGGTGTAGGAGCTGGCGACGAAGCTGTTCATGCCCACGGCGCGCAGCAGCGCGTCCCGCTCCGTGCCCGCCGGCAGCACCACGGCGCTTTTCGTGTCCGCGCACACGGGCGCCTGGGGCAGCAGCAAGCTCTCACCTTCGCCGAGGGCTTCGCTCTCCCAGGAATAGATGGCATCATTGGGGGGATACTCCGCCGTTTTCGTCCGCAGTCCGTCGGGCTTCGCGGCGGTGGCGCAGCGGTAGGTATCACCCTCCGGCGTCTGATAGCTCAGAACGGTCTCCGTCTCCGTGGCGCTCAGGCATACCAGGACGGCGCTGTGCGCGGTGGCGCCGCCGCTCATGTCCGTGCCAAGCCAGCCGGCCAGAAGCTGCAGCGGCAGCGGCGTGGCGAAGCGGAAGCAGACGCCGCAGGTGCTCATGGCCGCGTGAAGGTCCTCCGCTGTCATCGGCGCGGGGCTGTCGGCGCTGCCCAAGGCCTCGCCCAGCTCCAGGGAAAAGCGGCGGAACACCTCGCCCGCCGTCTCGTCAAAGGCCGCGCCGAAGCGCCCGGCGCTCTCCCCGGCGCAGACGGTCACGGCCAGGGGCAGCACGGTGATGTCGGCACCGGCCATGTCGCCGGGCAGCGCCTCGGTCTGCTCGCTGCCCTGCTGCGCACCGGACAGCATCTGGCGGATGCCGGAAGCGTACCCGGTGCGGCGCAGCAGCAGCAGCGCCGAGACCAGCAGCAGCACGATCAGCGCCCGCCTGCCCCAGTCGCGCAGTCGCTGCTTAGTCATGGGCCGGCCCTCCCACGGGCAGGGTCACCGTGATGGCGGTGCCCTTCCCCTTCTGGCTGTGGATCTCCATTTTGCCGTCGTGGCGCTGGACGATCTCATAGGCGATGGAAAGCCCCAATCCCGTGCCGCCGGACTCGCGCGAGCGGGCCTTGTCCACGCGGTAAAAGCGCTCGAACACATGGGAGAGGTCGTTTTTCGGGATGCCGATGCCGTTGTCGCGCACCGTGCACCACACGCTGTCGTCCTTCGCCCCGGCGGTCATGCGGATGCGCCCGCCGTCGGGGGTGTATTTGATGGCGTTGGAGAGCATGTTGATGAGCACCTGCTCGATTCTGGCCCGGTCGCCCCGGATCAGCGGCAGCTCGCTTTCAAACTCCAGGCCGAAGTTGTGGTGGTGCTTCTGCGCCTCCAGCACCTGGGCGTTGTACACGTCCTGAACGGACTTTTCAAAGGAAAACTGGCCGAAGTCGAAGTCGATGCTGCCGGCATCGAACTTTGAAAGGGTCAGCAGATCCTGCACGATCTTGGTCATCCGGTCGCTCTCGCCCAGGATGACCTCCAGAAAGCGCTGCTCGGTGGCGGGGTCCATGCTCTCGCCGGCGTCGCAGAGGGTCTCGGCATAGCTGCGGATGCTGGTGACGGGGGTGCGCAGCTCGTGGGAGACGTTGGCCACGAATTCTTTCCGCATCTGCTCGGCGTTTTTCAGATCCTCGATGTTGCTCTCCAGCTGGCCCGCCATGTCGTTGAAGGTGCGGGTCAGCACGCCGATCTCATCGCGTGAATCGTTCTCCACGGACTCGGAAAAGTCCCCGGCGGCCACCTTCTCCGCGGCGCGGGTCAGGCTCTGGATGGGGGTCACCATGGTCTTTGCCAGCAGCAGGCTCAGCAGCACGGCGATCAGCAATCCGATGGCCAGCGCCTCAGAGATGATGCGGAACAGCTCCGCGTTCAGATCCGTCACCGTGTCCTTGTTGTCGATGATGTAGATGATATAGCTGCCGCTCTCCCCCCGGATGGGCAGGGCGACGTCCATATAGTCGTCGCCGCTGTTGGAGGCGTAGCCCTCGCTGCCGCTCATGGCGGTCAGAATGTTGCGGGTGACGGCCAGATGCGCGCCCATGGCCGGGTCAGAGCCGGTGAGATAGGCCCCGCTCTCCCCGTCCAGGATGAAATAGTTGCGGGTGCCGGCGCTGATGCCCAGCTGGCCGGAGTTGGCGCGCAGAATGTCCGCCATGCGCGCAGCCGCGTCCGGCTCGTCCGCCGCGGCGCGCAGGTCGCCGGCCATGACCGCGCCGGAAAAGGCCTCCTGCATCTGGGTGTAGAACTGATTGATGTAAAAGTTCCGCACGCCGCGCATCAGGAAGGCGCCCACCACGGCCATCAGGGCCAGGATCAGCACCAGGAAGATCGCAACCAGTTTTGTATAGATGCTCTTGGTCATGCTTGGCCACTCCCGAATCTAAGGATACGCTTCACTCCGCCAGATAATAGCCCACGCCGCGCTTGGTCAGCACATACTCCGGCTCGGCGGGGTTGTCCTCCAGCTTTTCGCGCAGGCGGCGCACCGCCACGTCCACGGCCCGCAGATCGCCGAAGTATTCATACTGCCACACCTCGCTCATCAGCTCCTGGCGCGAGACGATCTTGCCGGGGTTCTGGGCCAGGAACTTCACCAGCTCATACTCCCGCTGGGTCAGGTCCAGCTCCGCGCCGTTTTTCGACACGGTGTGGCGCCCCAGGTCGATGCGCAGCGCCCGGATCGTCAGCACGTCGCCCTCCGCCTCCGCCGGAGCGGCGGGCGCCGCGGCGCTGCGGCGCATATTGGCCCGCACCCGGGCCAGAAGCTCCCGCATGGAAAAGGGCTTGGTGATATAGTCGTCGGCGCCGTTTTCCAGGCCGAAGACCTTGTCGGTCTCCTCCTCGCGGGCGGTGATCATGATGATGGGCAGGTCGCTGCCCTCGCTGCGCAGCGTACGGCAGACGGCGAAGCCGTCCATGCCCGGCAGCATCACGTCCAGCAGCATCAGATCGGGGTTTTCCTCCCGCGCCATGCGCAGCCCCTCATTGCCGTCGTAGGCGCAGATGGTCTCATAGTCCGATTTGCGCAGATTGTAATCCAGAATGTCGACGATGGCCTTTTCATCGTCCACGATCAAAACCTTTTTGCCCATGTTCTCAGTCCTTTCCCCTTTGCAGCAGCCAGGCCTTGATGACCGCCATGGCGGTCTTGGCGTCGGGCAGATCGCCGGCCATCGCCATGCGGTAAAGCTCGTCCAGGCTGTGCTTCTCCACGTCCAGGAATTCGCCCTTGTCCAGATGGGCCTGCCCCCGGGTCAGCCCGGTGGCCATGTAGATGTACAGCGTCTCCCGGCAATAGCCCGGCGAGGGGTACAGCCGCCCCAGGTCGGTGTAGTGTGCGGCGGTGAAGCCGGTCTCCTCGCTCAGCTCCCGCACGGCGCACTCCAGCGGCGCCTCGCCCGGCTCCAGCTTCCCGGCGGGGATCTCCAGCAGGTGCGCTGCGAAGGGATAGCGGAACTGGCGCACGCACCACACGTCGCCGTTTTCGTCCACGGGGATGACGCCCACGCCGCCGCTGTGCTCCACCACCTCGCGCACGGCCTCGGCCCCGTCGGGCAGGCGCACCGTGTCCCGGTGGACATAGATGATCTTGCCCCGGTATTTCTCCTCACAACTCAGCGTTTTTTCCGTATAATCCATGGCAAAAGCTCCAGTGCATAGTATTCTAAAGTTAAACTATAACACAATATTCCCGGAATTGCCATATCTTTTCACTGGAACGCAAAGCGCGGTGCAGATATAATGGTGGGCGAGGTGATACATAGATGGATTCTCCCCTCCCCGCCGGGCGCTGCGTGACCGTCCTGCTGCCCAGCGGCGTCGGACTGACGGCGGGCGCCGCCGGGCAGATTCTGGCCCTGGCGCGGCGCCGCTGCGGCGCGCCCGTCTGGGCTGGGGCGGCGGCGGACGTCTTCAGCGGCCGGGGCGGCACGCTGCTGATCCTGCGTGAGGTGCGCTGCGACGCGCGCCTGGCGGAGTATGCCCTGCCCTTTATTCACAAATATTTCAAAGATTAGACCTTTTTTTCTTTCGCCGTTGTGGTATAATTCATTTGAGCAGTATGGCGAAAGGAGGCGTCGGACCGATGCCCAGGCAGACCGGAATCAAACAGGCGGCGGCAAACCGCAAGGCGTTCCATGACTACTTCGTCCTGGACCGCTACGAGGCGGGCATCGAGCTGAGCGGCACGGAGGTCAAGTCCATCCGCGCCGGCACGCTGAACCTCAAGGACGCCTACTGCACCATCAAAAACGGCGAGCTTTTCGTCCGCGGCATGCACATCAGCCCCTACGAAAAGGGCAACATCTTCAACCGGGACCCGGACCGCATCCGGCGGCTTCTGATGCACAAGAAGGAGATCCTGAAGCTCAACGCCAAGGTGATGCAGGAGGGCGTGGCCCTGGTGCCCCTGTCCGTCTATTTCAAGGACAGCCGCGTGAAGGTGGAGGTGGGCCTGTGCAAGGGCAAGAAGCTGTACGACAAGCGGGATGCCGACGCCAAGCGCCAGGCTGACCGCGACATCGACCGCCAAATGAAGAACAGATGAAGCAAGGAGGAACATAGCATGAATCCAGTCGTCACCATTGAAATGGAAAACGGCGGTGTCATCAAAGCGGAGCTGTATCCCGAAATCGCGCCCAATACCGTCAACAACTTCATTTCTCTGGTCAAAAAGGGCTTTTATGACGGCGTCATCTTCCACCGCGTCATCCCCGGCTTTATGATCCAGGGCGGTGACCCGGAGGGCACCGGCATGGGCGGCCCGGGCTATTCCATCAAGGGCGAGTTCACCGGCAACGGCTTCAAAAACGAGCTGCGCCACAAGCGCGGCGTGCTGTCCATGGCCCGCACCATGATGCCCAACAGCGCCGGCAGCCAGTTTTTCATCATGCACGATGCTGCGCCGCACCTGGACAACCAGTATGCCGCCTTCGGCAAGGTCATCGAGGGGCTGGAGGTGGTGGACGCCATCGCCAAGGTGAAGTGCGATTATAACGACCGGCCCGAGACCCCCCAGGTCATGAAAAAGGTCACGGTCGACTGTTTCGGCACCGACTACCCCGAGCCGGTCAAGGTCTGAGTTATCCCTAAATCCGTACAAGTGCCCGGAAGCGGCGCATCAAGCCGCTTCCGGGCGGAACACGGGGGCGTTTCGGTTTCGACGGGGGTGTGGAGCCGGGATCAGCGGGCGGATGCGCCTGGCATCCTTAAAACGGGCAATTATAAATTAAAGAACAACAATCGTACTGTTCTTGCCGCTGCTTAATTAGCGGCCGTCCCACCCGGGAGTTCCGCGGCCCGGGATGGGGCGTCGATCAGCGGAGAACGTGCGTGCGCTAAGCTTTGCGCGCACCATGCATCATGAAGCTACTGAATCCGACAGTGTGACGACTCACGGCCGGAGGAGGGAATGTAAAGAATCGTCTGCGCCCGGAGAAGGTCCCGAGGAAGTGCTTTCGGACAGGGGTTCGACTCCCCTCGCCTCCACCAAATTAAGACGTCGTCTATGGATATCGCATAGCGGCGCAAAGCATGGGGCATCCCCGTGAATAACGGGGGTGTCCCACCTTTTTGCGCACTTTTAGCTCAGTGTTTTATTGTTAGATAAAACATCCGAATGAATGTAAGAACATTACCATAACACACCAAGTTTACTGTTTGTTCAAAACCGTTTTAAGCCTATGTTAAGGTTGCATATGTATCCTAAACTCATTCCTAATGATTGGAGTGAGTTATATGAAGCGATTCGGTAAACTCTATACGCTTGTTTTCACTTTCGCACTTATAGCATTTTCCGCCTATGCTCTTTTGGATACTTTTGTTATAACGCGAGTTTACAGTTCTGTTGAACAGAGTACAAACAGCGGTACAAACACCGCGGCAGTTGAAACTGCAGCCACACCTCAATCTTTGTCAGTTGAAGTAGCAGAGAGTGACGAAACAGCGTACCGCGATGAAAATATGAGCATCTCTCTTAGCACCTATTACGAAAACGATACGACTGTTTATGTGGCAGACATTCAGGTCGATTCACCGGAATTGCTGAAGACTGCACTCTCCCGAAACAGCTACGGCCGAAACGTGACCGCCGCAACTTCAGACACGGCTGCAAACGTTGATGCCATCCTTGCCATCAACGGCGATAATTACGGTTCGCGAGAAAAAGGTTATGTGATTCGAAATGGCGTGCTTTACCGTGACACGGCCTCAAAGGGACAGGAAGATCTTGTAATCTATGCAGACGGAAGCTTTGAAGTCATCAACGAATCCGAGATAAGCGCACAGGAACTGATTGACAGCGGTGCGGTACATGTTTTCTCTTTTGGCCCCGGACTGATTGAAGATGGTGAAATCAGCGTCGACGCAGACGATGAGGTGGATCGAGCAAAGGCCAGCAATCCTCGGACGGCAATCGGAATTCTGGATGAGAACCACTATGTGTTTGTGGTTTCAGATGGGCGCAGCAACGAGAGCGAAGGGCTGACTCTCAAAGAATTGGCACTCTTCATGCAGCGTCTCGGCGTACAGTATGCCTATAATCTGGACGGCGGTGGATCCTCAACAATGGTGTTTCTCGATGAGGTAATCAATAATCCCACAAGTGGGCACAACAACGGGGAACGCGCCGTAACAGACATTGTTTACATTGGGTATTAAGGAGGACATTATGAACAGAGTTTTATCCAGAACACGAAATGCTTTTCTTGGCGCGACCGTTGGCGTTGCAGCTTTTGCGGCAATTTATGAATTGTTCAGTCACCAGGTTTATTCCCGTTTCCTCATTTTCGCCTTTTTGATCCCACTCTTTGGCGGAGTGCTGCCATACAGTCTTCTGTCGGGTAGTCAGCGAAGTAAGAAACCGGGCATCTTGGCACAGTGTTTATATAACTCAGGACTTGCCACTTTGACAGCAGGGAGTATTTTTCAGGGTATCCTTGAAATCTATGGAACCACGAGCCACCTGAGCATCGTATACTGGACAATCGGATTTAGTCTTTCAATACTTGGCCTGATTGCATATGTTGCGGCAGCAAATCATTTTTTCAAGCGAAACAATCAGATTAATTCCAATCAGTGAAATCCGTACAGTGCCTAAAGCCAACTCTTCATCCAGTTATATTGTTATATTCTGAAAACTTCCACCAACCTGAATCTGCATTTTTCGCAACTCCAGGTTGCTCCTGAATACATCATATAACTCAGGTTTTCGGAAGGTGATTCAGCCTGCTTTCTATGAAATTGGGTAGCCACGATAAAAAACGTTTTTCGTAGATGGTGAAAACTAACGATTTGGATATCCTTGTTAAGATAGCAACCTTCTTCCAAAAAAGACAGCCCCAGATGGGGCTGTCTTTTTTGGTGGATTGCCTCGACATTGCCGCCGGGGCCCTGTCGCGCTTACTTGATGTGCTCGATCAGCGTGATCTGAAGTCCGGTCGGGGAGGCCAGGGTCGCCGCCTTTGCGGTGCCGGTGCCGGCGGTGCTGTCCTCTCCGGCGAGGTTGACGAAGCCGTGCGCCTTGAGCAGCGCATACGCCTCGTCAAAGTCATCCACGTTCATGCGGATGAGCGAGAAATCCTGCGGAACGGCCTTGACGTCCGCGATGTCCACGCGGAAGCCGTCCTCGTTTTTCATGCGGGCAACGTTGAGGCCGAAGCCGTCCACATCGGTCTTCAGGGAATGGCTGGTGGTAAAACCGAGTGCTTCAAACAGTTGAATGACCGCTTCCTGGTTGGGGGACAGGATCAGAGGGTTGAACGCCGTGATTTTCATACGCATTTTCCTTTCTGATTTGTATTTGAAACCCGGAAGCGGCGGCATGCTTCCAGATTTTTTCATTTTCTGCTCTCACTGTACCACACCCATACCCGTATGACAATAGGTTCTGTGCCAAAGATGCAATCTTTTCGTTGTATGTTTTCCCTGGATATAGTAAAATACAGTCACTATCGACATAAAGAGGGTTTGCCCTATGAGCATGTTGTTTTCAAGAATGATCGGCACGGTGGCCGTGATGCTGGTCGTGGCGGCGTTTATCAGCAGCAGCGACAGCCTGGCCAAGCTGTTCACGGCCGGCAAGCGCTGGAAGTATTCCGTCATTGTCGGCCTTCTGGGCGGCGTTTTCGGCATCTACGGCAACATCTCCGGCTTTGACGTGAACGGCGCGGTGGTCTCCGTGCGGGACATCGGCCCCATGCTGGCGGGCTTTTCCGGCGGGCCGCTGGGCGGCCTGATCGCCGGGCTGATCGCCGGCGTCCACCGGCTGACGATGGGCGGCATCACGGCGCGGGCCTGCGTGGTGGCGACCTGCTGCATCGGCCTCATCTGCGGCTTTGTGTCCAGCAAATGGCGCAGCCAGGTCACGAAGCCCGGCTTCGCCCTGCTGCTCAGCGCGCTGATGGAGGCCTTCCACCTGGGCCTGGTGCTGCTGATGGTCCGCCCGTTTGAGACCGCGCTGGACATCGTGAAGCAGATCGCGCTGCCCTTCATCCTGGTCAACGCCCTGGGCTTTGCGCTGATGATCGTCATCATGACCTATATGGAACACCAGCGCGACCTGGCGCTGGAGCGCAGCCGCTTGCAGTCGGAGCTGGAGGTGGCGAACGTCATCCAGCATTCGCTCCTGCCCACCATCAGCGAGGACTATCCCGGCAGCAAATCGCTGGTCGTCAGCGCCTCCATGGAGGCGGCAAAGACCGTCGGCGGCGATTTCTACGACCTGTTTTACGTGGACCCCACCCATCTGGCTTTCCTGATCGGCGACGTTTCCGGCAAGGGCGTCCCCGCCGCGATCTTCATGGCGTCGGCGAAGATCACCCTGCAAAACTGCATCCGCGACATCCCCGACCTCACCACGGCGATCGAGGCGGCGAACAACATCCTCTGCGCCCGCAACGAGGCGGAGATGTTCGTGACGCTGTGGGTGGGCATCCTGGATCTGGGCAGCGGCGCGCTGCGCTTCGTCAGCGCCGGGCACAACCCGCCGGTGCTGCTGCGGGACAACGCCGGGCAGTATCTCCGCTTCAAAAACGGCTTCGTCCTGGCCGGCATGGAGGACGTGAAATACCGGGAGCAGAGCATGCAGCTCCTCCCCGGCGACATTCTGTACTTATACACCGACGGCGTGACCGAGGCCGACGACCGGAACCACCGGCTCTTCGGCGAGGAGCGGCTGCTGCAGTGCTTTGCGGACAAAAGCGCCAGCGCCCCGGCGCAGATTCTCTCCGACGTGAAATCCACGATCGACACCTTTATCGACGGCAACAGCCAGTTCGACGACATGACCATGCTCTGCTTCCGCTGGAACCCGGAGGCCTGAGCGAAGCAGCGCCGCCCTCACATGAGAGGGCGGCGCTGTTCTGATTTCCAGCACTTGTATATTGGAAGGGAATCTGCTATACTGAACAAAGTCTGTTGCACTGTACCTGTCGGAGGATTCACCATGCCCCATCGCCTTGCGCGCCCCAGGCGTCTGCAGCCCTATGTTTTCGTCACACTGTCCTTCATGCTCGCGGCCCAGATCCTGGCCTATTGGGGCACGCGGGCGCTGCTGCCCTTTCTGCCCAGCCATGTGCTGACCGGGCCGATCGACGCGCGCATCCCCCTGTCCGTCCCCTGGGTGTCGGTCTACTGCCTGTCCTACCCCTTCTGGATCGTCAGCGCGCTCTGGATCCTCTCGGACGGAAAGCCGCTTGCCTACCGCGTCGGCGCGGCCTATGTGCTGGCGATGGCGCTGTCCGGCGCAGTCTTCCTCCTCTGGCCGGGCACCATGGCCCGCCCGGAAGTGCGCGGCAGCGGGCTTTTCGCCTGGATGCTACGCCTGGTTTACCGCCTGGACTCCCCCACCAACCTCTGCCCCTCGCTGCATGTGCTGATCTCCTATTTCTGCGCCCGCGGCGCACTGGCTGCCCGGCGCATCCCCCGCTGGTACAAGGCCTTCAGTCTGATTTTCTGCCTGCTGGTGTGCTGCAGCGTCCTTTTCGTGAAGCAGCACACCTTCATCGATGTGCCGGCAGGGCTTCTTATGGGCGAGCTGTGCCTCCAGATCGCCCGCATCGGGCGCCTGGAGCGCGTCGGGAACGCCCTGGAGGGGCACTTCCGAAAGGAGTAAAATAAGCAAAATGTCGGATTTCTGGATCATGCGTCCCTTTTCTCCGGTATTTTTTCTGCTGCTGGCTCTGTTTCTGCTGATTCTGATCGCGGCGGCAGCGCTCCTGCGCGGACGCAGCGAGCGCACGAAGGCCCTGGTGATCTCCGCCGCCTGCTGGCTGACGCTTCTGGGCTTCATCGCGTATAAATACTTCCTCTCCATCGACGCTGAGCTCAACGAGCTGACGGCGTCGATGGGCGGCTTCAACTGGTGGGGCGAGTTGCCGCTGCAGCTTTGCAACATCAATATGCTGCTCATCCCCGTGGCGGTGCTGAAGCGCTATCGCCCCCTGCTCAGCTTCTGCTTCTTTGTGGGTCCCCTGGGGGCGCTGATGGCCCTGGTGATGCCGGGCACCGGCTTCAACGGCTATTCCATCTTCCTCCCCCGGATGCTGGGCTATTACGGCACTCACTTCATGGTCATGATCGAGGCGCTGGCCATCGCCGCCTTCGGGCTTTACCGCCCCCGCTTCCGCGACCTGCCGCTGACCATGCTGGCGCTTTTCGTCATCGCCTTTGCCATTTTCTGCATCGACATGCTCCTGCGCGTCAGCGCGCTGCACCCCAAGGCCAACTATTTCTTCGCTGTGGAGACGGAGGGCAACCCTTTGCTGGAGCTGTTCCACAGCTGGATCCCCGTCCCCTTCCTCTTCCTGCTGCCCAGCATCGTGATTCTGGGCGTTTATGCCGGCGTTATCACCGCCGGCTTTGCCCTGGCGGAGCGATTCGGGGCGGGCAAGCGCAAAAAGCAGGCGTAAAAAACCCGTTTTGATATTCATAAGGAGGTTTCATGCCATGGACAACGAAAACAAACAGCGGGCCGACGAGATCGTCGAGCAGATCAAGGAACTGGTAAAGAAGGGCAACGTCGCCCGCATCCTCGTCAAGCGCGGGGAGGACACGGTGCTGAACATCCCGCTGAACGTGGGCATCGTGGGCACCGTCCTGGGCCTGACCGCCGCCCCCTGGGCGCTGATCGCCACGGCGGTCGCCACGCTGGGCTTCGACTGCCGCATCGAGCTGGAGAAGACCGACGGCACCGTCACCGAGCTGTTCAGCCGCGACGTGGGCCAGAAGGCCGTTGACCTGGGCAGCGCCGTCGTGGACGAGATCAAGGACAGCTTCCACAAGGACTGACACGGACGCACACAAGGAAAAAACTGCTGCACCCCAACGGGGTGCAGCAGTTTTTTCCTCTCAGCGTCCGGTGCCCTTTTCGTGCTTGTGGGCGTACATGCGCTCGTCCGCCTGGCTGATCATATCCCGCAGGGGGCAGCCGGCGTCCGCCTTCCCTTGGACATAGCCGTAGGAATAGACGATGTCGATCTTCCCGTCCTTGACCGGCAGCTCCAGCGGCTCGGCGGTGACGCTCCGGAGCTTGTCCTCAAACTCCGCGTCGGAAAGCCCCGGCGCGATCACCAGAAACTCATCCCCGCCGTAGCGGTAGCAGTGGCTGCGGCCGAAGGTCTCCGCCAGAAGCCTGCCGGTCTCCGCCAGGGCGCGGTCGCCGGTGCCGTGGCCGTGCAGGTCGTTGATCTGCTTGAAATCGTCGATGTCCAGCATCATCACGTGGACATCCTTGTCCTTATAGCCGGGATAGCGCAGGCGCAGGGCCAGGCGGTTGTGGATCTTTGTCAGCCCGTCCACCTCGGAGGCCTCCTGCAGCCGGCGGTTGTCCTCGCTCAGCGCCTCGGTCAGCGCGCGGATCTCCCGAAAGGCCGCGTCCCGGCGGCGCTTCAGCTCGCAGACGAAGATGAGGTCCACCACGATGCCGACCAGGGAGACGATGACCTTCCGGGTGTTCTGGGGGCCGAAGGTGACAAAGTCGTTGCCCTCAGAGAAGAAATAAAGGGTGTAGCCCAGCATGATGAGCCCGGCCAGGATGCCGCCGGGATAGCCCATCAGCGACGAGCAGATCACCAGTCCGGCGATCAGGATCATGTTGGGGTTGGGGATCTTGAACTGATAGACAATGAAGATCAGAAGCCCCATGCACGCCGCCGTGATCAGCAGATCGGCCCAAACGGGCAGCGCCGGGCGCATCGGCAGTTTCACATCTATTTTCTCTTCGCTTGCCAAGGTGCTCGCTTCCTTCATACCATAGTCATTAACTATATATTATAGCCCTCTCTTCTGTAAAAGGCAAGGAAAAACACCCCGGCACGAACCGGGGTGTTTTTCGTGGGAACTCTTACTTCTCGAAGTCCTCGTGGAACTCCGCATAGATCTGCGGCAGCTTGTCGGCGAGGTTGGTGAACTCCTTGATGTTGTGGGCCAGCAGGGCCATCACGGGCATCAGCGGGAACGGGCCGGCGTGCAGCATCGGGTGGCACTCGGGCTTGCCGTTGACGATGTGGTAGCCGAACCAGAAGCGGGAGCGCAGCTCATAGCCCTTGCCGTCGGCCTTCGGGCGGAGGAAGTGGCACATGATGCAGGGGCTCTCCTCGTTGCCGGAGCAGACGATGGTGCCCTTGAAGTCCTTCAGCTTCTCCGGGTCAAAGCCGATGTCGGCGGGGTTGCGGAAGTTGATGACGATGCGCTCCGGCCCAAGGCCGCAGTCCTCGAACACGGCGTGGGTGGTGTCCCAATAGCGCTCCTTCATGGACAGGGCCTTGTTGTTGCCCTTCTCGATGGAATCGCTGACGGCGCTGTAATGGTCCTCGCGGTTCCAGATGGTATAGCGGCCGTCGGCCAGGACGTGCCAGGCAAACCAGAAGTCGAACATCTCCGGCGTGACGTTGGGCATGTCGGTCAGGTTGGCCAGCATGGCGCCGCCGTCGGGCAGCTGGGCATAGCCGCACTCGCAGTCCAGATAGCCCGGGTCAAACAGGCGGTTCATCTCAAAGGGGGTGATCATCTTCGCCGGGTCCACCGGGGCGGCCATCACGGCATAGCGGGCCGGGTCCGGCGGGGTCATGGGCATCTGATAATACTTATAGAGCGGCCCGTTCTTCACCTCGTCACTGATGGCCACCAGATGCTCCGGCGTGTAGATCCAGCCGGTGGTGTCCACGGGCTCGGTGTGCAGGGTCATCTCGCCGTCAGCACCGCGCTTCACGATGATGTACTTGTGCCAGTTGACGTTGTCCTGCTCGGGATAATCCTCCCGCAGGAACCAGCCGCGGGACTCCTTGCGCATCTCGCTGGCGCGATAGTGCATCTCGGCGGACAGCACCATGGCCTCGGCCTCCAGGCACTTCATGGCCTCGTGCAGGTCCCTGGCGGCCATCCTGGGCAGCAGGGCCTTGGCCTCCTTGACGAAGCCCATGGCCTTTTCCATGCGGTCGGCCTTCATGTAGACGGACTGCTCCACCGGGCACATGGCCTTCTGCACCAGCTCCACCACGGCCTCGGGCTTCACGCCCTCGGCGCGGTCCATATAGCCGGTGATGCGCTTGGCGGCAGCGTCGATCTGCTGCTCGCTCAGCTCGGGCAGCGCGCCGCTCAGGTCAGCCTTGCCCAGGTCGTTGGCGGCCTCAATGGCGGAGAACACGGCGTTCAGGATGCCGCTGCCGCGGTTGCGGCCCGGAGGTGCCGGCACGGCGCCGGCCAGGCCGGAGCCGCAGTAAGAGCAGTCGCCGATGGCGTACAGGCCGGGGACGGTGGTCTTCATATCGTGGTCGACCTTGATGGGGCTCTGCTCGCCGATGAACAGCGGCGCGACCTCCAGGTCGGTGTCAACGCTCTTGGCGGTTTCGTCATTGAGCTGGCGGAACTTCTTGCCGTAGGGGCGGGCCCACATACGCTCCATGGAGTCCTCGCCGTCGCCGCGCTCATCGCCGTAATCCAGATGGATCGGGCCGTTGCCGGCCATCATCTGGAGGTACCACTCGCGGATGGTGCGGGAGGAGATGTCCGTCTCCCGCGGCCCGATGCGGAAGTTGGCGGTGATGAACTCGCCCTTGGCGTTGTACATATAGTTCTCGCCGAACACGACCTCGTTGTGGCTGCGGTAGCGGGCGATCTGGGTGAAGTTGCCGAACTCGGTGTTGCGCATCTCCGCGCCCAGCTTGTAGGCGGCCAGAATGCCGTCGCCGCGGGCGGAGCCCCACATGGAGCCCACGCGATAGTCCTGGCTGCCGGTGGCGAGGACGACCTTCTTGGCGCTGATGGCGGTCACGGTGCCGTCCAGCACGGAGAAGACCACGGCGCCCTTGACGCCTTTCTCATCACCCAGCAGGTCGGCCATGACGGTCTTGTCCATGAAGCGGACGCCCTTCTTCTCCGCCGTGCGGCGCACCTTGACGGTGATGTCCAGGTCCACGCAGATCATGGCGGTCATCGGGCCGGTGGGCATGACGTTCAGGCTGCCGTCCGGGTTGCGGGGGATGTTCACGCCCCACTCGTCCAGCTTGTCCATCATGGCGCTGTTCTGGGAGACATAGCGGGCCATGAGGGGCTGATCGGTGAAGTCCGCGCCGATGTTCTTGGCGTGGAACACGGCAAAGCCCCAGGGATCCACGCGGTCCGGGAAGTACTGCAGCACGCCGCCGCCGCGGTTGGCCTTGCCGGCGTAACCGGCAAAGTTCTTTTCCACCACCAGCACGTCGGCGTCGGGGTTGCGCTCTTTGATGGAGACGGCGCAGGAAAGTCCGCCGATGCCGCCGCCGAGGATCAGAATGTCACAGGATGCCTGATTATAGTTCGTCATAGCGTCTCACCTCACCTGTACTTCTCAAAGTTCTGGAGCATGTGCTCGCTGGCATAGTTGGGGACAACGGTGATGGCCTCTTTTTTGCACAGTGCCATGCACAGGAAGCAGTGTTCGCAGTCCTCCACATACTTGAAGACGGGCTTTTTCGCCTCTGCGTCCCAGCGGATGACATCCACGAAACAGGACTTGTAGCAGATTTGGCAGCCCACGCATTTTTCGGGGTCAAAGTCAATGCGGTGCTTTGTGTTGATCAAGGGTATCTACCTCCTTCAGTATTCTCGCGGGGGAAATATCCTGTCGGCACGGCGCGGCGGGGACATAGGTCAGCGGCGCGCCGCCCTCCTGGGGTAAGCCATATTTTGGGGATGTTACCAGTTTAACATTATTCTCTGCCGCTTGCAACCGTAAGAATCAGATTCATCGGTATGCATAATTTTTACGCCGCAGTTTTTACCGGATGCGTTTCCTGCATCACCGCCCGGCGGGCGCGTGCAGCTCCCGGCTCAGGCGCAGCACGCGGCTGGCGCTCTCCTCCAGCGCGGTGCGGGAGAGCCCTCCGGCGGCCAGCGCGTCCAGGATGCTCCGCACGTCCTCCGCCCGGCCGGGCATGAACAGATCGCCGCCGGCGGCCACGTTCTCGGCCGCCGTGGGGCCGGGATAGGTCTTGCTGGTATAGAGCGGCGGCATGATCCAGTCGCTCATCACCACGCCGCGGAAGCCGAATTCGCCCCGCAGCGCGCGCGTCACCAGGCCATAGTGCGAGGAGGTGTGGGTGCCGTTGATGAGGTTATAGCTGGTCATCAGGCACTTTGGCTGCGCGTCGCGGATGCAGATGCCGAACGCGCGCAGATAGATCTCCCGCAGCGCCCGCTCGGACACGCGGGAGTTGTTGTTCGTGCGGTTGCGCTCCTGGTTGTTGGCGGCAAAGTGCTTCACCGTGGCCGCGCACCCGGGATGGGACTGCACCCCGGCGGTGACGGCGGCGGCCATGGCGCCGCACAGAAGCGGGTCTTCGGAATAGTACTCAAAGTTCCGCCCGCAGCGCATGTCGCGCTGGATGTTCATGGCCGGGGCCAGCCAGATGCGCACGCCGAAGCGCTCCATCTCGTGCCCCACGATGTCGCCGCAGAGCCGCGCGAAGTCCCTGTCCCAGGACTGGGCGATGGCCGTGCCGATGGGGATGGCCGTGCAGTACTGACAGTGCACAGCGTTCTCCCCCGGCCGCCCGGCCTTCAGCGCCAGGAGCCAGCGCACGGGCGCGGGCAGCATCTTCGCCATGCTGGCGGGGATGGTGTCGCTGATGGCGTGGGCGCCGGCGGCGTCCCGGTAATACTTCCGGCTCAGGCGCAGCCCCGCGGGGCCGTCGGCCATGGCAAGGCCGGGCACGGGCACTGCGCACGGGGCGGGCACGGTCTCCCCCGCCGCGCCGGCCACGGTGAAGCCGGCGTTGCCGATGATGCTGTCCAGGCCGCCGGCGTCGCTGTGCATGCCGACGCAGACGCGCGCCAATGCCTCGTCCGAGGCCGCGGCGCACTCCGGCTCCACCGGGAAGCGCTCGGGGTTCTCCGCCGTCTCCGCGGGCGGGAACTGCGCCGATGCGACGGCGAAGCGCGGCAGGTGCGCCGGGTACTCCGCCGGGCGCGCTTCCGGCTGCCAGTCGGCAAAGCCGGGGTCGCCGAACAGGGGTTCGCAGCGGCGCAGCACCACGGTCTCCGCCAGGGTGACGACGCCGATGAGCGCCGTGTCGCGGGAGCTGATCCCGGCCCGCACGCCGTAGTCCCCGCGCTCCAGCACCCAGGCCTGCTTTGCCGGGTCATAGCATGCCAGGTCGGCAAGGTCAAATTCACATTCCGCGTCCCCCGCTTCGCCGGGGGCGATCCCGCCGCTTTTCCGGAAGGCGGCCAGGGTCTGCCAGGGCTGGTCCAGCGCCCCGGCGGGGACGGAGACATAGACCTGCAGCGTCTCCCGTCCGGGCAGCGCGCCCAGATTGCGCAGCCCTGCGCGCACGCGCACCCGCCGCCCCGTCACGCTCATTTCGGGCGCTTCCACGGCAAAATCGCAGTAGGAAAGGCCGAAGCCGAAGGGGAACATGGGCGCCTTGCCCACCGTGTCGAACCAGCGGTAGCCGACGTAGATGCCCTCGCGGTAGCGCGTCTCCTCTTCTTCGCCGAAATCGCCCAGCGTGCAGCGGTCGGCCCAGGCGCACCAGGTGGCGGCCAGCTTTCCGGAGGGATTGGCCCGGCCCAGCACGATGTCCGCCAGCGCCCCGGCGGTCTCGGTGCCGAGCTGGCCCAGCAGCAGAATGTCCGTCACGGCCTCCAGCCCGCTCAGATCCACCGGCCCGCCCACGTTCAGCACCAGCAGAAAGCGCCGGTAAGCGCGCCGCAGCGCCAGAATATCGCGCCGTTCCGTGTCGGACAGGTAGATGTCGCCCTTCACGGCGGCGCGGTCGCTGCCCTCGCCGGAGATGCGGCTGAGGACGTAGACCGCCGTCTCCCCGAAGCCGAGGGGCAGCTCGTAGTCCGGCTCCGGCATCACCCGGCCCATGGCGCCGAAGACGGCTGCCATGCCGCCCGTCAGCGCTTCGCGCCGCACCCGGGCAAAATAGCGCTTTTTTGCCGCGGCCAGGATGCGGTCATAGCCGTCCAGCCAGTCGGCGGTGGTGACGGTGAAGCCCGCGGCGCGGAAGGCCTCCTCCACGCTCGCGGCGCAGCGGACGTTCACCTCGCCGGAGCCGGTGCCGCCCAGCAGGGTGTGGCGCACCCCGGCGCCGTAAAGGGCGATCTCCCCCGGCGCAGACAGCGGGAAGTCCCCGCTGCGCCGCAGGAAGAGCGCGCATTCTGCCAGGCGGGGACGCAGGGCGGATAAATGCTCTTTTTCGTATGCGAAAAGCTCCATGGTGTGTCTCCTTTCAGATGGCATTGCGGTCGATGAGCTCGCTGCCCACTTTTGAGCGCAGGATCTGCTGGCTGCTGTACAGCCCGAAATAGCCGGAAAAGACATAGCATAGCGCGCAGGTGACGGCGAAGGGCAGCAGATACTCCCCGCCGAAGATCTCGATGGCCAGGAACAGCGCGGCAAAGGGGCAGTTCACCACGCCGCAGAACATGCCCACCATGCCGATGGCGGCGGCGTAGGACGCCGGCAGGCCCACCAGCGGCCCGGCCACGGCGCCGAAGGCCGCCCCGACGAAGAAGGTGGGGACGATCTCGCCGCCCTTGTAGCCCGCCGCCAGCGTCACGGCGGTGAAGACCAGCTTCAGCACGAAGGCGTACCATGGCACGGCTTCGCCGGCCACGGCCCGCTCCACAAAGTCCATGCCCGCGCCGTTGAAGCTGCGCCCGCCGGAGAGCAGCGTCAGCCCCAAAAGCGCTGCGCCCAGCACGACGGCGCGGAGATAGGGGTTTTTCAGGAAACGCTCCGCCAGGTGCCCTGTCCGGTGCACCGCCACGCAGAACACGATGCTCAAAATCGCGCAGGCGATGGCCAGCGCCGCGGTCTGCAGCGTCAGTACCGCCGTGATGGGGGCGTGCGGCAGGGCCATGCGCATCACCTCGCCCTGCAAAAGCCGCGCCACCTCCGCCGCCGTCAGCGAGGCGCAGAGGGTGGGCACCAGAGCGCTGTAGAGGAAGCGGCCGACGGAGGCCACCTCCAGCACGAAAACGGCCGCCCCCACGGGGGTGCCGAACAGCGCGGAGAACACCGCCGCCATGCCGCACAGGATCAGCAGATGGCGGTTTTCCTCCCGGATGCGCAGAAGCCGGGCGATGCCGCCGGCCAGGCTGCCGCCGATCTGCAGCGCGGCGCCCTCCCGTCCGGCGCTGCCGCCCACGAACTGGGTCAGCACCGTGGCGATGAACATGGCCGGGGCCAGCGCCGGCGGCACCTGCTTTTCCGAGCGCACCGCCTCCAGCACCAGGTTGGTGCCCACGTCCGGCGCCAGGCGCAGCGCCCGGTACAGCAGCGTGATGACCGCCGCGCCCACGGGCAGCAGAAAGATCACCCAGTCGTGCCCAGCGCGATACGCGCTCGCCAGCCGGATGCCGTGGTGAAAGGCCGCGCCCACGGCGCCGCACACCAGCCCGATCAGCACCGCCGCGGGCAGCCAGCGCACGGCGGCGAAGGCGTAGGCCGCGGCCTGCCGGACAATGTCTTTGGTCTTCTCTTTCACGCGCGCTTCCCTCTCCTTCGCAGCACCGGGATCAGCACCAGCGCCAGCACCGCCGCGACGGCCAGCGCCGCGACGAAGATGTTGGCATTGGGCAGAAAGCTCTCGGTGCCGTCACTGTTCACAATGGTCTCCGCGTTTTTCAGCACCAGCGCGCCGATGGCCGGGCCGATCAGTCCGGGGATAAAGACCTGGCCGATGATGCGCACGCCCTGGAACTGGCCGGAGCGGTTTTCCGGGATCAGCGCGCGGATCTCCGCGCCGAACACGCTCATGCCCGTGAGATAGCCGCTCATCATCAGAAGCGAGCCGATGAAGACCGGCGCGGCGGAGCGCGTGAGGATCAGAAGGACATAGCCCAGCGCCAGCATCCCCAGCGCCGGCCAGACGGCGAAGCGGAAGCCCCGCGCGTCGATCACGCGGCCATACAGCGCGGTGACGGCGGCGGCGGCCAGGATGGCCGGGGCCAGGATGAGCACATAGTTCGTCAGCCCCAGGGTCTTTTCATAGTAGATCAGCAGATAGGGCATGAAGATCTGGATGGAGATGCCGAACACGGCAAAGGCCGCCAGCACGCCGTACAGCCGCAGGTTCGCCCGGCAGGTGGAGGGCCGGAAGCTGTAGCGCAGCGTCTCGAAAAAGCCCGCCCTGTCCGGGCGCAGGGAGGGCGCGTCCTCGATGAGGAAAAAGCCCAGCACGCCGATGACGGCGGTGGCCGCGCCGATGATGCAATAGATGGTTTTCCAGGACGAGGCGCTGTCCAGATCAAAGCCCATGAAGCCGCCGAAGACCACCAGGATGGAGATGAGGGGCATCATGGAGTTCAGCCCCTCGATCCGCCCGCGGTTGGTCTCGTCGCCCCGGTCGGTCAGCCAGGCGTTGTAGGCCGCGTCGTTGGCGGTTGAGCCGAAGAAGGTCATCACGCAGTCCATGACAATCGTGAGCCAGATGCTTTTGATCCAGGCAAAGCTCACGATGCTGACGCCCCAGATCAGATAGCCCGCGCTCATAAAGGCCTTGCGCTGCCCCACCCTGTCCGACACCGCGCCCATGACGATGGTGGTCAGCGCGGCGACCACGGCGCTTGCCATGACCATGGCGGAGATGTCCCCCGGCCCGGCATGGAACATTTTATAGATAAAGACGTTGAAATACATATTCTCGACGACCCAGGCCACCTGGCCCATGAGGCCGAAAATGAGCATCGCCGCCCAGAATCTTCCGCCCGGTTTTGTCCGCTGCATCGGCGTTTCCTCCCTTTACATAGCGTGTTCCCCCGCCGTGGGTCGGGCGGGGGAAGGGCGCAGTTCTTATTTCACCCGATGGCGGCTGAGGAAGTACTTCAGGTCGTCCATGGCCTTGGTCAGCACGTCGGCCTCCGGCAGCATGACGATGCGGAAGCGGATGTCCTCATGCCAGTCAAAGCCGCTGCCGGGGATGACCAGAACGTGCTGCTCATGCAGGAACTTCATGGCAAAGTCCTCGTCGGAGGTAAAGTCGAACTTCTCCTTCTCCAGCTTCGGGAAGAGGTAGAAGGCCGCGCGGGACTTCACATAGGAAACGCCCTCGATGCGGTCCAGGCCCGCGCAGGTGGCCTCGCGCTGCTCGTAAAGCCGCCCGCCGGGCAGCACCATCTCCCGGGTGGACTCGCTGTCCACCAGGGCGGCGGGGATCACCAGCTGGGTCAGCGCATTGCCGCAAAGGCGCATACTGGCCAGCTTCATCACGCCGGCCTTGACGTCGTCCAGCTCGCCCTTCGGGCCGCTGAACACCATCCAGCCGCAGCGGAAGCCGCAGATGATGTGGCTTTTGCTCAGGCCGTTGAAGGTGACGCAGGGCACGTCCGGGGCGATGGCGCCCAGGGACTCATGGCGCAGCCCGTCCATGACCAGGCGGTCATAGATCTCGTCCGCCAGCAGTACAAGGTGGTTCTGCCGCGCGATGTCGGCAATGGCCATCAGCGTCTCGTGGCTGTACACGGCGCCGGTGGGGTTGTTGGGGTTGATGACCAGGATGGCCTTGGTGCGCTCGTTGACCTTGGAGCGGATGTCCTCGATGTCGGGGTTCCAGTTGTTGTCCGGGTCGCAGCGGTAGAAGACCGGCTGGCCGCCGGAGAGGTAGCTGTTGTTGCTCCAGAGGCTGTAGTTCGGCGAGGGCAGCAGAATCTCGTCGCCGGGGCCGACCAGCGCGTCCAGGATCATGCTGGCCGCCTCGCTGACGCCGTTGCAGATGAAGACGTCGCTGGGCATGATGCCCTGCAGCCCGCGGCCGATGTGATAGGTACAGATGACGTTGCGCGCATCCGGCATGCCGCGCACATCGCAGTAGGGCACGGCCTCGTCGATGTGCAGGGCCAGCGCCTGGCGCACGGAGTTGGGCAGGGCAAAGCCGAAGCGCCCGGGGTTGCCGGTGTTCAGCTTCAGAACGCTGGTGCCCTCCGATTCCATGCGCAGGGCCTCCAGATACAGCGGGCCGCGGATGTCGGAATGGACGTATTGCAGCCGGTCAGAACAGCGTATCATTTTCATTTCCTCCTTGGATCGCGGAAAAATCGCCCCGGCAAACCTTGCCAAGGTTTTTCCCGAATGCTATACTGAATTTTACAGATTTCGCAGCGCATGGACCGCGTGGGAGATCGCGGGCCGAAGCGGCCGCGCGAGAAGCCACAGCCGGCTGAGGATCCGGTAGCGCGCATCGTCGGCGGAGATCATCCGCCCCTTGCGGCACAGGGCGGTCAGCTTGCCGCGGACCTGGTCGGGCCGCAGCGGGCCTTCCACCGCGGTCTGGTTGTCGCCCACGAACCACAGCCCCGCGGCGTCGTGCCGCCAGACGCGGTGCAGCACCAGTATGCCGCCGTCCCGCCGGTAAAGCGCCACGTCCCCGCGGCGCAGCGCCGTCCCCTCCGCCGGGGCGACCACCGCCTGGTCCCGCCCGTCGGCGAGGAAGGGATACATGCTCCAGCCCCGGATGGGAAACTGCACCGTCTCCCCTGCGGCGAGGCAGGCTTCGATGTCCACTTTTCCCCCGCTTCGCTCCAAGGGCGGCGCCTCCCGCTTTCCATGCGTTATAAATAGTATTTTATGACAAGTGCGCAGGCTTGGCAAGTCCTATTTGCGCACAAATGAGGGTCCTTATGAAAAAGAATCCGTTTTATACGCTGCAAAACCTGCCGGACGGCGCATGGCTCCTGCCCTTTGGCCAGGCTGTGGCCGAGCAGCGCCCCGCCCTGCGCCTGGAAGGCGGCGGCGCGGCGCTGTGGAAGCTTCTGGAGGCCTGCCCGGACGCCGACGCGGCGGAGGAGGCCTTTCTGGCCGCCCTGCCGGAGGCGGAGCGCGCCCGCGCCGCGGGCGACGCCGCCGGCTTTGTGGGGCAGATGCGCGCCCTCGGCGTGCTGGAGGGGGCGTTTCCCGACCCGCTCGACCTGGCCAGCCCTTGCGCCGACCTGGCCGTGGGGCCGCTGCGCGTGCGGCTTTGCTGCGCCGAGGCGCTGCTGCACGGCGACTTTGCGCCCTACCTCGAGCCTGTGGACGCCGCGCAGCGCCCCCGGCAGAGCGTGGCCGTCGTCTCCGGCGCAGCGCCGGGCCCGGCGGGGCTGCGCTGCCTGCTGGCAAACCGTGAGCTGGAGGTCTACGCCGGCGAGAGCTGCCTGCTGCTGCGCTTTCCCACCATGCCGGACGTCGCCGGCGCGGCAATGACGCCGGCGGGGGACCGGGCCGTCATCACCCTGCACCCCGGCTATGACGAGGCCCGCGCCAGGGACGACCTCTTTCACGCGCTGCGCCATGTGGCGCTTTTTCGCGCGCAGAAGTGCGGTTTTTTCGCCATGCACGCCGCCTCCGTCCTCTATCGGGAGCGCGTCTGGCTCTTCTCCGCCTCCGCCGGGACGGGCAAAAGCACCCACGCCCGCCTGTGGCAGGCCGGGTACGGCGTCCCGGTGCTCAACGGCGACCTGGCGCTGCTCTCCGTCACGGGCGGCGGCGCCGTGTTCCACCCCCTGCCCTGGTGCGGCACCAGCGGCATCGCCCGGCGGGAGCGCCATCCTCTGGGCGGCATTGCCTTCCTGCGCCGCGCGGGCGAAAACGCCGCCCGCCCCCTGCCGCCGGAGGAGAGACCACTGCGCTGCGCCAACCGGCTGGTGTCCCCGGTGTGGACCGAAACGCTTTTGCAGGAGAACCTCACCTTTGCCGCGCTTCTGGCCCGGCACTGCGGCATGTGGGAGCTGGAATGCACCCCGCAGCCCCAGGCCGCGGAGACGCTGAAGCGGGCCATCGACGCGTTTTTGGAGGAGGGCGGACATGGCTGACAGTCTGAAAAACCGCCTGCGCTTTTACCGGGAGCGCGTCAAGTCCGGCCGCATCCGGGAGATCTGGCGCCAGGCCATGTGGATCTACAATTATGCCAAGCGCTATCACCGCGCCATGATCTTCTACACGCTTTTGGGCATGGCCGGTTCGCTGGTGGGGCTGCTCACCAGCATGGTCAGCCGCGATCTGGTGGACATCATCACCGGCCACCGCACCGGCGAGCTGATCCGCACCTTTTCCATCATGATCGGTCTGGCCGTCGGCAACATCGTCGTCAGCCAGATCACCGGCTATGTCTCCGCCCGCATCAGCATGCGGGTGGACGCGGAGATCAAGCAGGACATCTTCTCCAAGATCCTCGTCACCGACTGGGAGAGCCTCACGGCCTACCACACCGGCGACCTGCTGACCCGCTGGAGCAGCGACGCCTCGGCCATCTCCAACGGCGTGCTGGGCTTTGTGCCAAATCTGGTCATCAATATGTTCCGCTTTTTCAGCGCGCTGTACGTGGTGCTGTACCATGACCCCAGCTTTGCCATCTTCGCCCTGCTGGGCATCCCCTTCAGCCTCGTCATGTCCCGGCGGCTGCTGAACCGGATGCAGAGCAACAACCAGCGCAGCGCCCAGATGGCAGCGAGAATGTCCGGCTTCAACCAGGAGACCTTTTCCAACATCCAGACCATCAAGGCCTTCGGACTGGTGAAGCTCTATGTGGCGCGGCTGCGGCAGCTGCAGGACGACTACATCAACATGCGCCTGGAGTTCTCCCGCATGTCCATGGCCACCAGCGTGATCCTGGGCTTTGTGGGGCTGCTGGTCAGCTACAGCTCCTACGGCTGGGGCATCTACCGGGTCTGGAGCGGCGCCATCACCTACGGCTCCATGACCATGTTCCTGGCCCTCAGCGGCACGCTGACCGGCGCGGTCAACTCCCTGGCCGGCATCGTGCCCAGCGCCATCTCCCTCACCACCTCCGCCGGGCGGCTCATGGACATTCTGGAGATGCCCCAGGAGGATTACAGCGGCACCGAACGCGCCGAGCAGTTCATCGAAGCCCACCGCACCGAGGGCATCAGCCTGGAGGTGGACGCGGTGGATTACAGCTACAAGACCGGCACCCAGGTCTTCTCCGGCGCCTCCTTCACGGCCCGGCCGCATGAGATCATCGGCCTGGTCGGCCCCAGCGGCGAGGGCAAGACCACCATGCTGCGCCTGCTGCTGGCGCTGGTGCAGCCTCACGCCGGCACCGTCACACTGCGCGGCGCGGACGGCGAAACCCTGCCGCTGACCCCGGCGGCGCGCAGCGCCTTCGCCTATGTGCCCCAGGGCAACACCATGTTCTCCGGCACCATCGCCGAGAATATGCGCACCGTCTGCCCCGACGCCACGGACGATGAGATCCGCGATGCGCTGCGTCTGGCCTGCGCGCTGGATTTCGTGGACAAGCTGCCCGACGGCATCGACAGCGCCGTCAAGGAGCGGGGCGGCGGCTTTTCCGAGGGGCAGGCCCAGCGCCTGTCCATCGCGCGCGCGCTGCTGCGCCGCAGCCCGATCCTGCTGCTGGACGAGGCCTCCTCCGCCCTGGACGTGGCCACGGAGCGGCGGGTGCTGCGCAGCATCATGGCCGACGAGTACCCCCGCGTGTGCATCGTCACCACCCACCGCCCCACGGTGCTGACCATGTGCACCCGGGTCTATCAGATCCGCGACAAGCGCCTCACGCTGCTCTCCGGCGACGAGGTGGAGCAGCTCATCCGGGAGTTTTGAACGGTAAAAACGGAAAAGCACCGCAGTGTGTCTGCGGTGCTTTTTGCTTCTGAGTTGGGTTTGCGCTGCGGCTTAGTTGCCGTCGCCGCCGTTGCCCTGGACGTTGGCGCTGTAATCGCAGCTGAAGCCGGTGATGTTGGCATACAGGGCCTTGGTGGTGGTCTCATCCGCGGCCTTGGCCCAGATCTTGAAAGTCACGTTGTCGCCGGAGTTGTAGGCGTTGGCATGGCTGGGTCTGGTCACGGTGACGGTGCTGCCGTTGGCAGTGCAGCTCCAGCCGTTCTCGGCGTAGACATCCGTCAGCGGGCTGTTGAACTGGATCGTGATGGTCACGGCGTTGGAGATGTGCTGCACGTCGGCACTGTGGGAAATGCGGACTTCAAAAACGTTGTGAGAGCCGTTCCAGTTCTGCACGCTGGGACAGCTGCCGGACCAGCAGGTGGCCGCGCCGCTGGCGGCATAAACGCCCTCGGCCATGTCGCTGTGGGTCAGAACGATGGGTTTGGAATACATATGATTACCCCTTTCAAACAGGAAATAATTTCACATTTAGAGTATAGCATGGAAAGGTCAACATTACAATTGGAAATAATGTACAAGATTTACCGGGATTCACCGACATCTTTCTGATTCTGAAACAGTGCCAGCGGCTCCATGAGCCGGCTGCGCCGCCGCGCCTCCTTCAGAACGGCCCCCGTCGTGGTGCCGCGCACGGTGCGGTTATTGCGCAGAAAGCGCCAGAGCGTGGCGCACCAGAGCGCCGGCCAGAGCAGCGGGCATCGTCCCGCGCGGGGAAAATTCAGGTGCATCTGATGGTGAAATTCCCGGACGTAGCCGGCAAGGCCCCGGCGCACCATCACCATGCGCCGGCTGCTGCTGCGCCCGAACTCCTCCGCGTCAAAGACCTCGCGCAGGAAAGTGCAAACAGTGTCCGCTTCAAAGCTGCGCGTGATCGTCAATTGCTCCGGGCGCAGGCCCAGATACCGCACGCACACGCCGCCCGCCATGTCGGCAAAGCCGCGCACCCCGGCCTCGTCCACGAAGCGCTCATAGCGCGCCATGTCCGTCCCCGGGGGCAGCGCGTTCCAGAACGCCGCCCAGTCGCACAGCAGCTTCAGCCCGAAGCCGGCCCGCAGAAAGTGCTGCAGCATGTGCAGCAGCAGCGAGACCGCCTGCCCCGCCGCGTCCGGCACGGGCAGCGCCAGGCCCGGCAGCACCTCGCGCACCTCGGCGCTGCGGCCGAGTTCATCGCGCAGCGAAGCGCACAGGGCGTTGACGCGCCCGTCGTCAAAATCCTCCGTCAGCGTGCTGTGCACCTCCAGCTCGATGCCCTCCGGGCTGCGGAACGCGCGGTGGTGGTTGGCGTGCTGCTCCGAAAGCGCCGCGGCGCCGTCGGATTCCAGGACACGGCAGGCCTGCTCCATCTGCCCGGGATCGGCCAGCAGCAGGTCGATGTCGCCGCTTTTGCGGTGCTCCGGCACGGGGTAATACCGCGCCGCGCCCGCGCCCTTGAGCACCACGGTCTTCACGCCGGCCTCCGCCAGAAGCGCGGTATAATAGCGGCTCATCACCGCCAAGCGGTAAAACTGCGCGGTGCACTTCTCCGCCGCCGGCTTCCACAGCCGCTCCGGCGCAAGGCCCTGCAGCACCGGGCACAGCAGCGGCAGCACCGCGTGCTTTTCCGCCAGGGCGCAAAGGCCCTCCCAGTCCGTGTCCGCGCTGACACCCTCTGCCGCAGCGCCGGTCAGCGCCGCGCGCGCCAGGGCCAGCAGCGCGGTCTCCTCCCTTGAAAGCACGTCGCTCATGGCGCCGCCTCAAAGGACGAAGCCTCCGGCAAAACCGCGGCGAAGGCGCCCTCCAGCGCCGTCCGCGCCGCGGCAAAATCCGAAAGGCGTCCGGTGTCGTTGATGCAGATCATCTTGCGTTTGCGCGCGCGCACCGCGGCGCAGGCGCGGGATACGTCGTCTGCCTCAAAATAGAGCAGGTCACGCTCCACGTTGGCGGGGACGAAGTTGCCCCGCTGCTTTTCCCACTCGCGGAAAAGGTACTGCGTCACGTCCGCGGCGGAGCGGAAGCGCCGCGCCGTGGTGGCCCGCAGCGGCTCCGGCTCCAGATCCCACAGCTCTTCAAAGCTGCGGCGCAGCAGCGGCGACGGGCCGTGGACGGTATAGAAGCCGGTATATTGCGGAAAGGCCGTCTCCAGCAGGTTATAGCCGAAATACTTCAGCGGATAGCCGACGTGCCACCAGCGCCCCGTGTTCCGGCGCATGACCTCGCGCTTGCGGAAGTGGCGGCTGATGACCAGGGAGTCGTTCAGCAGAATGCTGCTCATCACCGGGTTGTCCGGGTTTGCGATGACGGGCTGGGCCGCCAGCATGTCACGGGGCTTTCCGTCGCGGAAGAAATCCTCCGGCGCCGTCGGGCGCAGCAGAAGCATGTCGTCGTTGAAATAGACAAACTGCTCCGTCAGGCCGGGGATGCGGTGCAGGTTCACCTCCAGGGCGTTGCCGTTGAAGCAGGGCAGCGCCTCCGGCGGCAGAATGTCCTCGTGGCGGACGATGTGCAGTTTCGGGTGGGCGGTGTCCAGCCAGTCCGGCAGCGCTCCCGCCGCCACCAGATGCACACAGCGCACCCAGGGCGCAAAGCGCTCCACCCCCCGCAGCCACCAGCGCAGCCAGCCCCAGTCGCGGTAGCGCTCCGGGCGCACGTCCGCGCCGCCGGGCACCGGGAAGCGCTCACGCGCTGCGCGCCAGTCCGGGTCATCGCCGTTGACCCAGGTCAGCACAAAGTCGATCTCACACTGTGACCGGGGCATCGTGCGCCTCCTCGATCGGGGCTTCCTCCCCCTCATGCAGCAGCAGCTCCGCCTCGTTCACGTTGATCTTCAGCACGCGGATGCGGATCCACACGGCGATGAGGTTCAGCGTCATGCGCAGCATATAGATGGCGGGCTTGATGACGCCGGAGTGCATGCTCTTCCCCTCGGTGCGGTAGTGCATGACGGCGGGGATCTGCTCCACCGAAAAGCCCAGAAGCAGCATCTGCGCGAGCATGTTGGCGTCGGGATAGCGGTCGTCAAAATGCTGGTAGCGGGCATAAAAGCGGACGGCGCGGCGGCTCAGGCCCTGCAGTCCGCTGGTGGGGTCGGCCAGGTTTTTCCCGGTCATCCGCCGCAAAATCCAGCGGAACCAGCGGTAGGCCACGTTGCGCAGCGTGCCGGGGTTATACTCCGCGCTGCCCTCCATATAGCGGCTGCCCACGACAATGTCCGGCTTTTCCGGCCCGGTCAGCGCCTGGTAAAGCGCCATGACATTGCACACGTCATGCTGGCCGTCGGCGTCCATCTGGATGACATAGCGGTAGCCCTGGCGCACGGCGTACTTGTAGCCCACCTGCAGCCCGCCGCCGTAGCCCAGGTTGAACACATGCGTCACGCAGTGCGCGCCGCTGTCCCACACCAGCTCCGCCGTGGCGTCGGTGGACGCGTCGTTCATCACCAGCACATCGGCGATCCGGGCGATCTCCGGGGCGTGCAGGGCCCGGAGCACCGGGCCGATGCTCTTCTCCTCATTATATGCCGGAATGATGACCAGGACCGGTTTGTTTACGCTGTCTCTTCTGTCTAACACCTTGTTCACCTTGCAATCAATCTATTGAAATATCAGTCCGATGTCTTCGCTTGCAAACTGCTTTGCCGCCGCGGCCTGTCCCAGACGGCGGCGCAGCGCTGCGTCCGCCAGCGCGCGCTCCACCGCGTCGGCGATGGCGGCGGGCGTCAGCGCGCACAGCAGCCCGTCCACCCCGTCGGTCACCTGCCCGCGGTTGCCGCTGCAGTCCGACACGATGACGCATTTGCCCAGGGTCTGGGCCTCCTGCACGGCGATGCTGCAGCCCTCAAAGCGGGAGCAGTGGACATACAGCGCCGCCTGCCGGAAGAAGGGATAGGGGTTTTCCTCCACGCCGGGCAGCAGAAAGTCCGACGAAAGGCCCGCCGCGGCGATCTGCTTTTCCAGCGCTGCGCGCTCTTCCCCCTCGCCCAGGACGTACCACCGGGCGCGCACGCCCCGCTCGCGCAGGATGCGCATGGCCTCCACGGAAAGGCCGATGGCCTTCTGCTCCACCAGCCGCCCCACGGTGAGGATGCGCGGGCCGTCATAGCCGTCGGTGAAGCCCGGGCCCATCTCCGCCATGGCCAGGATGCGGGGCCGGTCGATGAGATTGTGGAACACGCCCACCTTCTCCTCCAGCTCCGGGTAGACCTGCAAAAAGGCGCTGCGCACCTCGTCGGAGACGCAGAAGACGCGGTCGAAGCGGGCATAGCAGCCCCGGTCCAGCTCCCGGGTATAGCCGGCGCGGCGGTAATCCACATGGACGAAGGCCACCTTGCGCCGGGCCCGGACGGCGCGGCTGACGAAGTAAGTCGCCCCGCCCTCCAGATAGGCCACGGCCAGGTCGTATTCCTCCTCCGGCGGCGCGGTGCCCTCCGCCACGGCGCGCCACAGCAGCTTTTCCGCCTTCCAGCGCCCGGAGCGCAGCATCCGCATGCCGTTTCCGGCGATGTAGGGCAGGCTGCGCAGCAGCGCGCCCCGGTGCATCCCCAGGCGGATCGCCCGGCTGGCGGCGGTGCGCCGGCCGCGGGCGGAGAGCACGTCGGCGGCGCAGTAATCCCGGTTCAGCAGCTTCACATGCGCCGGCAGACGGCTGACCAGCTCTCCCTGGCCCAGCAGGACGTAAAGCGAGCAGTCACACGCCGCGATCTCCGGGCTGGAAAGCAGGTTCAGCAGCGCTTTTTCCGTGCCGCCGCAGCCCAGGGTGTTGATCACGAACAGGAGCTTTTTTCGCATTCCCCGTCCTCCGCAGCCGCCTTGGCCGCCTCACGCTGCCGCAGCTCGCGGATCAATCGCACATTTTCTGAGTTGAGCAGCGACACCTGCATGGTCAGCTCATTGGTCTTGTCCACCAGCTCGGAGATCTGTGTGCTGACATGGTAGAAGGTGAAGATCACGCCCAGCATGGCGATGATCAGCAGCAGCGCGACCGGGGGGCTCATGAGGGCGTTCAGCTCCGAGAGATGCAGCGTGAAGCCCAGCACCAGCAGCAGCACGGCAAAAATGCTCCACGCCACGCTGAGCACCGGCGTCATCCGCCGCTTTGCCAGCGAGAACAGATTCAGCACGAACACCGCCGCGCCGATGGCAATGACACACCATTTGACTACTTCACCCATGGTTTTCCCCTTCTTTCTTTTTCTCAAGCTCCGCTTTCAGCGATTCCGGCGTGTCGCCGCGCCGCCGGTCAAAGACCTTGCCGGACGGCCTGGGACCGCTGCCCTTTTTCATCAGTGCGCCGGTGCAGAACACGTGCGCGTCCAGATTCCGCTCCACCCAGCGCAGGCGGAAGTAGCCCGCGCTGAAGCCGGCGAAGGACCCGATCACGAGTCCCAGGCCGTACCAGATCTCCGGCAGGAACGTGGCGGTGCCGCTGCCCAGCAGCGTCACGGCGAAGAAGACCGCGGCGGTGAGAAGCGCGCCATTCAAGTCGTTGAAATAGTAGAGAAACAGGATTTCGCTGTACATGGTAAAGAGGATGAAATACCCCGCGCACAGGCAGGGGTAGATGCGCAGGATCTCGCCGCCGATGCCGAACCAGGGCAGGAAGATGATGAGCAGCAGAAACAGCACCACCGTGATGATGAACTGGGTGCGCACAAGGCTCATGATCTCGCCGCCGAGCTGGCGGAACATGCGCTGCTTTGTGTTGACGATGTCCTGCCGCCGCCCGCCGATGACGGCCTCGGAATAGGCCTTGTAGCGGTCGTGGAAGCGCATCTCCACCCGGCTGATGAAGATCACGGTGGCGGAGATGTTGGTGAACATGGCAAGGCAGGTTGCCATGTCATAGTTCATCATCGTCACAAAGGAGTGGACCAGGATCGTGTGCCGGTCCGTCGTCCAGAAGACGAAGTTGTGGACATACAGGCCCAGGGTATAGAGAAAATTGATGAAGATGAGCTGCCAGTATTTTTTGAAATAGTGCAGCACCGGGCGGTAGCGGCGGGAATTGCGCCGGAAATAGGACTGGATGATGGCGATCTCCAGCGAGCCGATCAGCATGAAGCCGCAGACCAGCGACAGCAGCAGCGCGTAGGTGACCTCCCAGCCAAGCACGCGCACCAGCAGAAAGCTCATCCCCAGCGTCAGAAGCATGCCGAGGAGGAAGGCGAGGGAGATCTTGCCGTAGTCCTTGGTGATGCTCAGATACAGCATGGAGTAAAACACCAGCAGCAGCGCCATGAAGCCGCAGTAGCCCGTGAAGACATAGTAGGCCGGCACGCCGCCCACGATATGCTCGTGGATGCAGAAGGGGATCGCCATCAGCGCCCCCAGCGCCACGGAGCAGATGAGGCCGACATAATAGCAGGGCATGATGTCCTCATAGCGCTCTTCAAAGATGGTGTCGGAGAGATAGCGGCTGAGCACCGCGTTGAACGGCGAGGCCGCCAGAAGCGAGAAAATGAAGATATACAGCACCGTGTCGGCAAACAGCTCCCGCCGGAAATAGTCCACGCCGGAATAGCCCAGCAGCAGCTGGGCGATGAGGATGGCGCCGATGATGACGAACATGGGGGCCACGGTGATGAGCGCGCTGTAGCCGAAGCCATAGACGTGCGCCACCAGGGAGCGCTTATCGAATATTTTGTTGAGGGTGATGCCTACGCCGGCCATGCACCTTCGCCTCTTCTCTTTTTCGCGTTATGCCTTGTCTGTGACGGAAACGGGGTGCTGCGGCCACTGGATGGCCTGCCTTTCCGCGCATTCCCGGTAGATCTGCTCATAGGTCTTGCGCATGTCCTCGGCGCGATAGCCCCGCTCCAATACCCGGCGGCGGCCGATCTCGCCCATGGCGCGGGTGCGCGCCGGGTCGGCGGCCAGGTCCACCATGGCCTGGGCCAGCTCGCTGACGCTCATGATGTGGGTCAAAATCCCCGCCGCGCCCAGGGTGTCCCCCGCCTCGCCGTACAGCAGGCCCCGGCAGTTGCCCACGTCCGTGGCAATGACCGGCTTCCCGGCGGCAAAGCTCTCCAGAATGGTGAGGGGCTGGCCCTCGCTGATGCTGGTGAGGATGGTGAAGTCCATGCGGCCCAGGTATTCCGTCACCTGCACGGTGCCGGTGAACACCACGTCCCGGATGCCCAGAAGCTCCACCAGCTCAAAGCACTCCGCGGCGTACTCCGGGTTTTCCTCCGTCGGGCCCATGATCCACAGCTTCAGCGCGCCGACGCGCTGCTTGGCCTCGTAAAAGGCCTGGATCATGGTCTTCACGTCCTTGATGGGGGTCACGCGCAGCACGGCGCCGACGTTGACGAAGGGCGCGTCCTCCTCCCGCTTACCCGGCAGGTCCAGAAAGCGCTCCGCCCGGATGCCGTTGGGGGTGATGCGGGTCTTCTCCGCCGGGCAGCCCAGCTCCAGCTGCAGCTCCCGCGCGTGGCCGTAAAGGCTGGTGACCAGCCAGGCCCGGTCATAGGCCACCTGGCTCATGCGGTAAAACTGGTTGATCCAGATATTTTTGTAGGTGTTCTGCACCCAGGTCGCTTTGATCAGCTCCTCCTCGCGCTCGCGGGTGTAGATGCCGTGCTCGCTCACCAGAAGCTCGCTGCCGTAGAGGTGCTGCGCCATGCAGCCCAGCACGCCGGCATAGCCCGTGGCCACGCAGTGGTACAGATCCGCCCGGGGCAGCTCGGCCTGCAGCACCAGGAACAGCGGCAGATAGATGCTGCGCATGGTCCAGAGGAAGTCGGAAAAGACGATCTCGGGGAAGCGCTTG
>SVKR01000034.1 GCA_015068365.1 Oscillospiraceae bacterium | reverse complement strand
TGTCATTCCGAGCCAGTGCGCACACTGGCGTGGGAATCCGTACTTCCTTCCATAGGAAAAACGGATTGCCACGGCCCCTTCGGGGCCTCGCAATGACACATTGCGTATTTTGCAACGCGCCCCTTTCAAGCTGTCGACAAAGTGTCGACAGCTTGAATAACTCTAAAATCAGAGCTTCAGCAGATAGGCGCCGTAGGGGGTCTGACGGTGGGCGGAGCCCATGCGCAGGATGTCCTTCTTGGTGATGAGGCCGGCCTTGTAGGCGCTCTCCTCCGGGCAGCCGACCAGCTTGCCGGTTTCCTTCTGGATCTGGCGGATGGTGTTGCAGGCGTACAGAAGCTGGAAGGGATTGTCGCAGTCCATCCATTTGACGTGCTGGCCCATGGGCACCACACGCAGCTTGCCCTTGCGCAGATAGGCCAGGTTCACGTCGGTGATCTCCAGCTCGCCGCGGGTGGAGGCGCTGATGTGCTCCGCGATCTCCACGACCTCGTTGTCATAGAAGTAAAGGCCGGGGATGATGTAATTGCTCTTGGGATTTCTGGGCTTCTCCTCAATGGAGATGGCCTTGCCCTCCGCGTCGAATTCCACCACGCCGAAGGGGCGGGGATCCTCGACATAATAGCCCAGGACGGATGCGCCGGTCTCGTCGCCCTTGGCCTGCATCAGCATCTCCTGCAGCTTGTCGTGATAGAAGATGTTGTCGCCCAGCGCCAGGCAGACGCTGTCGTCGCCGATGAACCATTTGCCGAGACGGATGGCGTCGGCAATGCCGCGGTGCACCTTCTGCTCTTTATAGGAAATATGGATGCCGAGATCCTCGCCGTCACCGAACAGGCGGACGAACGGCTCCATCTCGCCCGGAGGCGTGATGATCAGGATGTCCCGGATTCCGCAGTCGATCAGCAGGGACAGGGGATAGTAGATCAGCGGCTTGTCATATACAGTGATCAGCGGCTTGCTGACCGGAACGGTGGCGGGATAAAGGCTGGTGCCCTTGCCCGCGGCAAGAATAATACCCTTCATGTTGTTCCTCCTCATTTCTCTGTGATGTCGGATTGAGTTGGTCGTGCGTGTTCGCCTCATCCTCCTTGTACATTTTAGCACAGACTGCCGGGATATGCAATCGGTCTTTTTGTAGCTTTCCATGATTTTTTGCCAAAAAATCGGCTGCCCCTTGCAGCAAGGGGCAGCCGATTTCGGGAGACAAAGGGGTTCGGCAGCTCCGTCAGGCATGACCGGTACCTGACGGAGTTGCCGAAGATAAGGGAGAAAAAAGGGGGGAAACTAGGAAAAAGGAAAAGCAGCGGCACATGGCACCACTGCTTTTGTGTAGCAAATTACGATTCGCGGAAAAAGGGAGAGTATCCGCGAAGTGACGCATTTGTAGGTCTTCTGACTTGAACGTCCGGGCGCTCACTTGCGCCGACGCGCCGGAGATCCGCCTTCTCTCCGCCCCGTTACAGGGCATCAATGACCCGCTTTCGCGGTGCGCCGCCGACCGGCGCAGGACCGGCACTTCGTTCTTACAGCTACAAATCAGAGGCGTTGCCGTCTGACCCGTGTCCGGGACTTTCACCCGATTCCCTTGTTCAGAGAGGAACAAGAATGCGTGTCCGATCCGTTGTTTCCAAACCGGGTCGCGCATTTGCCACAAAAGCCGAAGTGTGATTCACTTGTCTGCGCCCATTATAAACGAAAAAACGCATCGCCGTCAAGCCCGTTTTGGGCCGCGATGCGTTTTTTCTATAACCGGGGCCGTTTATTCCGCACGGAAGCTGCCGTTGCCCTCAAAGCCATAAATGGCGTTCATCACCACGGAGAAGTGGAAGATGGGCCGGTCCACCCGGTTGATGAGCAGCGGGCAGTGGGGCATGTTGGGGGGCAGGAAGACCATGGTGCTCTTCGTCAGGATGTGCTGTTCGCCCCCGACCCAGAACTCCACCTCGCCGCCCAGGTCCCAGGGGTTGAAGGAATCGGAGCCGTAAAAGCCCAGGATCTCCGGATACTCATGGAAGTGGGGCTTGCCCACGGGGCTGTTGGGGCTGGCCAGGGTCTGCTCGCGGTTGGGCTTGTACCACCAGCAGGTGTTCATCTGAAACGCGCCGGGGATGTTGTTGCCGTCCACCCAGTGGACCCGCTCGCCGAAGGTCTTGTAGGCGGCCTGGGCCTTTTCGTGGGTGGGCGGGAGCTTCAGCTCCTGCATGAAAAGATAGCCGTAGGTTCCTTCACAGTTCATGGGCATGGCAGTCTGCCTCCTTCAAATTTGTTCCGGTGCCATTGTAGCGCGTTTGCGCCGGCGGCGCAAGTCTTGCTTTTGGGCGCGGGCGCGCATATAATAATATGTGCTGATTATTCAACAGGCGTTCTACTTATCTTATCATCAAAAAGACAGGAGTGTGCTACCTATGATCCGCAAAGCGAGCGTCACGGGCGGCGTTGTGCTGGGCATTCCGGCGGCGGACCCGCGCATCACCGCATTCAAGGGCATCCCCTTCGCCGCGCCGCCGGTGGGAGAAAACCGCTGGCGCGCCCCTCAGCCGGTCATCCCCTGGGAGGGCGAGCGGCCGTGCTTCACCTTTGCCCCCATCTCCATGCAGCACATCCCGGGGCTGGACAAGGACAACATCTATTCCCGGGAATGGAATGTGGACACCTCCATCCCCATGAGCGAGGACTGTCTCTATCTGAACGTGTGGACGGGCGCGGAGACCCCCGACGCGCGCCTGCCGGTGCTGGTCTGGTTCTTCGGCGGCGGGCTGCGCGAGGGCAACACCGCCGAGATGGAATTTGACGGCGAGCGCATCGCCCGCCGCGGCGTCGTGGTTGTGACGGTGAACTACCGCCTGGCGGCCTTCGGCTTCCTCGCCCACCCGGAGCTGACGGCGCAGCAGCCGGACGCGCCGGGCAACTTCGGCCACCTGGACCAGCTTGCGGGCATCCGCTGGGCGAAGGAGAACATCGCCGCCTTCGGCGGCGATCCGGACAACATCACCATCGGCGGGCAGAGCGCCGGGGGCGGCAGCGTCTGCGCCCAGCTCACCAGCCCGCTGACGAAGGGGCTGTTCCAGAAGGCCATGATCCTCTCCGGCGTCACCGCCGGGGTCTACCCCAACCCCATCCGCAACCCCCACCCCTTCTCCGAGGACGAGGCCACCGGCGTCCGCTTCTTCGAGTTTCTGGGCGTCAAGACTCTGGCGGAGGCGAGGGCGCTGGACGCGGTGTACATCCGGGACAAGTGCAACGAGTTTGAAAGGCCCCACACCTTCACCTTCGCCACGGGCACGGACGGCGTGTTTCAGACCGGCAACGCCACGGACAACCTGCTGGCCGGGCGCTATCACCACATGCCCCTGCTCATCACCCGCACCTCCAGCGAATTCAATTTTGAGCTGCCCGCCGGGAACATGGACGAGTTCCGCACCCGGGCGCATGCGCTCTTCGGCAGCCGGGCCGGGGAATTTCTCTCCCTCTGCGGGGATGAGTTCGCCGCGGCGAAGGCGGCCTCCGGCGTCTGCGTGGTGGAGACCGCGGCGCTGACGATGGCCCGGCAGACCCAGGCCCTCGGCATCCCGGACGCGGTGTATTACGGCGTCTTTGACCCCTCCATCCCCGGCTGGGACGACCCCGGCACCTTCCACTCCAGCGACCTGTGGTTCTGGTTCGAGACGCTGGCAAAGTGCTGGCGCCCCTTCAAGGGCTTCCACTATGACCTGGCCCGGCAGATGTGCAACTATATGAGCAACTTCATCCGCTCCGGCGACCCCAACGGCCCCGACCATGACGGCGTGCCCATGCCCCGCTGGGAGCGCGCCCTGGGCGACAGCCCCGCCGCCATGTGGTTCCGCGACGGCGGCTGCGTGCCGCAGTTGACGCAGCCGACCGCCGTGCAGCGCCTGGTGGTGGACGCGGGCATCGAGGCCCTCAAATAAAACCCAAGAATCCCCCGGCCAAAAGGCCGGGGGATTTGGGGTTTAGTGATGCGCGTGCTGCGAGGGTTTTTTGTAGACCGGGTTGACGTAGCGCAGGCGGCCGACGGTCTGCTTGCCGTACTGCACCGCGTTGCAGCGCAGGCAGGCCATGCAGTGGACGCAGCGCTCCTTCACCCATTTGGGGCGGCCGTTCACCATCTCGATGGCCCCAACGGGGCAGCGCCCGGCGCACACGCCGCAGCCGACGCATTTCTCGTCGGAGTAGAACTTCGCGGTCCTGCGCCCGTGGAGATAGCTGGGATACATCCCCGCGGTGACCAGCCGGTCGCGCACCGTGACGTGCACCCCGGCCTTTTCCCGCCGGTCCACCCGGGCGCGCACGGCGTCCAGCGCGTCCGACGCCGCGGCGAGGATGCGCGATTGCTCCGGCGGCTCCGGCGTTTTGAACAGCATCACGTAGTTCTCCGGCATCAGCACGGTGAAGGCCGCGTCCAGCCGGACGCCCCGGGCGTGCAGGGCCCTGGCCAGCAGCTCCGGCGCGCCGTAGCTGCCGCCGGCGCAGGTCAGAAGTCCGAAGCAATACGCCGCCGGGTGCAGCAGCAGGAATTTCTTCAAAAAGTCCGCCACGACGATGGGCAGCCCGCCGTAATAGACCGGGAAGACGAAGCCCACGGCCTCGTCCGCGCCGGGCTCAAAGCGAAAGCTGCCCTCCCGCAGGCATTTGGCCATGTCAAGGGGCTGCTCGCCCCCGGCGCACATGGCCAGGGCCGCCTGATAGGAGTTCCCGGTACCCGAGAAATAGAAGATCATCTCAGCAATAGGTGCCGGAGCCGTCGTACTGGCCGCTCATGACCACGGAGAAGTGGAAAATGGGGCGGTTGACCTCCAGGATTCGCATGGGGTTGTGTGGCATGCCGGCGGGGACGAAGATCATGGTGCTGCGGGTCAGAAGGTGCTTCTCGCCGTTCAGCGAAAACTCGATCTTGCCGCCCAGGTCATAGGGGTTGTTCATGTCCGTGCCGAACAGGCCGATGATCTCGCTGGTGTCGTCATGGCTGTGCTCCAGGAAGACGGGGTCGCGCTCCGGGACGGCATACCACCAGGCGGTGTTCATCTGAAACGCGCCGGGCACCATCTTGTCGTCGATCCAGAGGATGCGCTTGGAGAATTTCTTGTACATCTCCTGATAGTCCGCCGGCGCGCTGGTGAAGGTCTCCGGCTCGGTCAGGTCCTGGACAAAGTACTTGGCGAACTCGCCGCCCACGTTGTTATCATATACCATTAATAAATTCCTCCTTTGATGTGATAGACAGGTCTTTGCGCTCTACCTATTAAAATACAGTAGTGTGCCCGCCGCGTCAAGTGCTGAAATTCTTGACTTTCCGCGGCGCGTTTGTTATACTTGTCAAAAATCAAATAGGTATTTCCGAAGCCCCCCGGCCTAAAGACTTTGTTCCATGGCCGCCGGGCCGGCGCCGGATGCTTCCGGGGCCCATGCCGCATGTGTCAGAAATGGCGCGGCACTCCGTATTTGAGAAAGGAAATCAAGCGAATCGGCCTGGCATCGCCCTCTGTTCAAGGGGGGGATGGCAGCGTGTCGCAACCGCGTTTTCCGCGGCCTGCTTTGCTTTTCTCAAGGCGGGCCGTGTCTTTCGTTATACTGAAAGGAGAAAACGCAAATGAAACCCATCAAACTGACCGCCCTCGTCCTGGCTCTTGTTCTCGCGCTGTCGCTGTGCGCCTGCGGCTCTGCCAAGACCGAGACCCCCGCCCCCGCTGCGACACAGGCCCCCGCCGCCACCGAAGCGCCGAAGGCCGAAGCGCCCGCCGCGACGGAAACGCCCGCCACCCCGGAGCCGACGCCCGAGCCCGTGGAGCTCATCGTCTTCGCAGCGGCGAGCATGACCGAGACGCTGAACCAGATCGCCGAGCAGTACAAGGCCGTGGCCCCCAACGTCACGCTGGTCTATAACTTTGACTCCTCCGGCACGCTGAAGACCCAGATCCAGGAGGGCGCGGACTGCGATCTGTTCATCTCCGCCGCTCCCAAGCAGATGAACGCGCTGGACGCCGCGAAGGACGCCGACGGCGGCAACACCGAGGGGCTGGACTTCGTCGATTCCGAGACGCGCATCAACCTGCTGGAGAACAAGGTGGCCCTGGCCGTACCCGAGGGCAACCCCGCCGGCATTCACAGCTATGACGATCTGATCGCCGGGCTGCGCGACGGCAGCGTGATGCTGGCGATGGGCAACAGCGACGTGCCCGTGGGCCAGTACACCCAGAAGATCCTGAAGTACTTCGATCTGGATGAGGAGGACCTGGCCGCCAAGGGCGTCATCACCTACGGCAGCAACGTCAAGGAGGTCACCACCCAGGTCAAGGAAGCCACCGTTGACTGCGGCATCATCTACGGCACGGACGCCTTCTCCGCCGCGCTGGAGGTGGTGGACACCGCCACGGCGGAAATGTGCGGCCAGGTCATCTACCCCGCCGCCGTGCTGAAGGTCTCTCAGCACCCCGCCGAGGCCAAGGCCTTCCTGGATTACCTCACCAGTGACGCGGCCGACGCGGTGTTCACCGCCGTCGGATTTACGCCCATGGCCTGATACCGATACCCAAGCAGCAGCCGGGCGGTACATTCCCGCCCGGCTGTATTTTCCGACAGGGATGTGTTGTTATGGATCTTTTCCCGCTGTGGAACTCCCTGCGCATTGCCGGGATCAGCACGGTCATCATCTTTTTCGTCGGCATTTTTGCCGCGTACTACATCGCCAAGGCGCCCCGCATCGTCAAGGGCGTCCTGGATGTCGTCCTGACGCTGCCGCTGGTGCTGCCGCCCACCGTGGTGGGCTATCTTCTGCTGCGCGTTCTCGGCCCCAAGCGCATCCTCGGCGCCTGGGTGCTGTCCGCCTTCGGCCTGAAGCTGACCATGACCTGGTGGTCGGCGATCTTCGCCACCACCGTTGTGATATTCCCCCTCATGTACCGCACGGTGCGGGGGGCCTTTGAAGCCTTTGACGAGACGCTGGCCTGGTCCGGCAAGACGCTGGGCCTGTCCAACTCCTTCATTTTCTGGCGCATCCGCATGCCCGCCTGCCGCCAGGGCATCCTGGCCGGCACGGTGCTGGCCTTCGCCCGGGCGCTGGGCGAGTACGGCGCCACCAGCATGATCGCGGGCTACACTCCCGGCCGCACCGCCACCATCTCCACCACGGTCTACCAGCTCTGGCGCACCGACAACGACGCGCTGGCCTTCCGCTGGGTGCTGGTGAACGTGGCCATCTCCGCCGTGGTGCTGCTGGCGGTGAACTTCCTGGAAAAGCGCAAAACACCGCGGAAGGGGGGCGCTTGAATGTCCCTGACCGTCGATATTGAAAAATCTCTGGGCGGCTTTCACCTGAAGGTTGCCTTCACCGCCGAAACCGGCCTGCTGTCCCTGCTGGGCGCCAGCGGCTGCGGCAAGAGCATGACGCTGAAATGCATCGCCGGCATCGAGCGGCCGGACCGGGGCAAAATCGAGCTGAACGGCACGACCTTATTCGACTCTGACCGCCGCATCGACCTGCCGCCGCAAAAGCGGCGCGTGGGCTATCTCTTTCAGCAATACGCCCTTTTCCCCAACATGACCGTCCGGCAGAACATCCGCTGCGGCGTGCGGGAAAAGTCCGGCGCCGAGGCCGCGGTCGACGGGGCCATCCGCGCCATGCACCTGGACGGGCTGGAAAACCTCCGCCCCCACCAGCTCTCCGGCGGCCAGCAGCAGCGCACCGCCCTGGCCCGCATCCTGGTGAACCAGCCGGAGGTGCTGCTGCTGGACGAGCCCTTCTCCGCCCTGGACAGCCACCTGCGCTTTCGCCTGGAGCGGGAGATGCTGCAAACCGTGCGCGCATTCGGCAAGCCGGTGGTGCTGGTCACCCACGACCGGGACGAGGCCTTCCGCCTTTCCGACTCCATCGCCGTCATGCGCGGCGGCACCATTGAGGTCACGGGCGGCAAACACGCCGTCTTTTCCGACCCGAAGACCCGCTCCGGCGCGGTTTTGACCGGCTGCAAGAACATCTCGCCCCTGCAAAAGCTGGACGAACGAAGCGTGCTGGCCACGGACTGGGGCATGCGCCTGACGCTGGCGCAGGACGCGGGAAAAGCGCGCTTCATCGGCATCCGCATGCACGACATACTGCCCGGCGAGGGCGAAAACAGCTTTCGCTGCCGGGTCACGGAGGAGATCGAAAACCCCTTCTCCTTCACGCTGATGCTCCGCCCCGTGGACTGCCCGGACGCGATGAGCGTCGGCTGGGAGACGGACAAGGCCGCCTGGCGCGCCCTGCGCGCCGACGAGGTGACCATCCGCCTGCCGAAAGAATCCCTGCTGCTCTTAAAGGAGTGACCTGCCATGGAAATCCCATCCTACACCGCGGCCAGAGAGGCGCTGCTGCGCCACGCCGCCCCCGTCGGGACGGAGTGCGTGCCGCTGGACGACGCCGCCGGACGCATTCTGGCCGAGGCGCTCATCGCGGCGGACAACGTCCCGCCCTTTGACCGCTCCCCCTATGACGGCTACGCCTTCCGCGCATGCGACATCGCCGGCGCGGGCGAAGGCCGCCCCGTGACCCTGCGCATCACGGAGGAGATCCCCGCCGGGGCCGTGCCCACGCTGCCGGTGGGGCCGGGCCAGTGCGCCAAGATCCTCACCGGCGCCCCCATCCCCGACGGGGCCGACACAGTGCTGAACTTTGAGCAGACGCGCTTTACCGACAGCGAAGTGACCTTTTTCGCCCCCGTGGCGCCGGGCAGCAACATCGTCCGCGCCGGGGAGGACGTGCGCGCCGGCACGGTGCTGATCGCCCCCGGCACGGTCATCGACGCCGGCGCCGCCGGCACACTGGCGGCCCAGGGCGTCACACGCCCGCGCGTCTACCGCACTGTGCGCGTGGCCGTGCTGTCCACCGGAAGCGAGCTGGTGGACGCCGCAGCCGCCCCCGGCCCGGGGCAGATCCGCAATTCCAACGCCCACACCCTGGCCAACGCGCTGCGGCACATCGGGGCCGAGCCGGTCTGCCTGGGCATCGCCCCCGACAGCGTGGAGGGCATCGCCGCCCTTCTGGAGCAAGGGCTGCAAAGCTGCGACACCGTGGTGTGCACCGGCGGGGTCTCCGTCGGGGACTATGACCTGACGCCCGCGGCCATGGAGCGCATCGGCGCGGAAATGCTGTTTCGCGGCGTGGAGCTGAAGCCCGGCATGGCCTGCGCCTACGCCCTGCGCGGCGGCAAGCTGCTGTGCGGCCTGTCCGGCAACCCGGCCAGCAGCCTCACCAACTTCTACATGGTGGCCCTGCCCGCGCTGCGCGCCTTATGCGGCTATGCCCAGCCCATCCCGCCGGAGGTGCGCCTCACCCTGGCGGAGGGCTACCCCCACCCCAGCCGGGGCACCCGCATTTTGCGCGGCGCGCTGGATCTGCGCAGCGGCAAGGTCTGCCTGCGCCTCACGGGCGACCAGCGCAACGCCGTCATCAGCAGCGCCATCGGCTGCAACGCCCTGGCCATCGTCCCGGCGGGCAGCGGCCCGCTGGATGCCGGAACCGAACTGAAAGGATTTCTGCTATGAAAAAAGTGAACGTAGAAAACGCCGTCGGCCTGACCCTCTGCCATGACATCACCGCCATGTTCGACGGCTTCAAGGGCCCCCTGTTCCGCCGGGGCCATGTGATCGAGGAAGCGGACATCCCCCGGCTGCTGGACATCGGCAAAAAGACCGTGTTCATCTGGGAGCCGGAAGCGGGCGAGGTGCACGAGGAGGACGCGGCGCGGCGCATGGCCGCCGCCATCGGCGCGCCCAACAGCCACTATGAGGGCCCCAGCGAGGGCAAGATGCTGCTGAAAGCCGACTGTGCCGGGATGCTGCGGGTCAACAAGGCGCTGCAGCGCCGGCTGAACAGCATCGGCGACATCACCATCACCACGCTGCCGGACCACTACCCCGTCGCGGTCGGCGCGCGCCTGGCCTCCATGCGCATCGTCCCGCTGGTGACGCAGGAGGCGCAGATCGCGGAGCTGGAGGCCCTGTGCAAAACGCAGCCGCTTCTGCAACTGCTGCCCTATCAGCCCAAAAAGGCCGGCATCATCATCACCGGCAGCGAGGTATATTCCGGCCGCATCCAGGACAAGTTCGAAGCCGTCGCCCGCCGGAAGCTGGCGGCCTATCCCTGCGAGATCGTGGGGGTGGAGCTGTGCGACGACGTGCTGGACATGCTGACCGGCAAGGCGAAAAAGCTGCTGGACGCCGGCGCGGATCTTCTGATTTTCTCCGGCGGCATGAGCGTGGACCCCGACGATCTGACCCCCAGCGCCATCCGCGCCCTGGGCGCGGAGATCGTGACCCACGGCGTGCCCTCCCAGCCGGGGAACATGACCCTGGTGGCCTATCTGGGCGATGTGCCGATCCTGGGCGTGCCGGGCGCGGCCATCTCCATGCCCACCACCATCTTTGACGTGCTTCTGCCCCAGGTCTTTGCCGGGCAGCGCTTTACGAAGGAGGAGCTGATCGGCCTGGCCGAGGGCGGGCTGTGCCAGCTCTGCAAGGCCTGCCACTTCCCCAACTGCACCTTCGGACGGTATTGAAAAAAAGAGGATTGCCGCCGGCAATCCTCTTTTTTTATTTTTCCTGCACCCTGGCCAGCAGCACCGGGCCGTTGGCGCGCAGCCAGGCGCGGCAGGCGTCATAGTCCGGGCAGACGGCGCGCAGCGCGGCATAGAAGGCCGGGGAATGGTCCATGTGCCGGCGGTGGCACAGCTCATGGGCCACCACCGCGTCGATGACGGCATCCGGCGCCAGCATCAGCAGGCAGTTGAAGTTCAGATTTCCCTGGGCGGAGCAGCTGCCCCAGCGGGTGCGCTGGGCGCGGATGGTGATGCGCCCGTAGTCCACGCCCAGGGCGTCGGCAAAGCGCTGCACCCTGGCAGGCAGGTCCGCCCGGGCGCGCCGGGCCAGGTCGCCCAGCTCCGCCTGCGTCAGCGCCCCGGCCGCCTCCGCGGAGCGCGCGCGCGCCCTTGCCCTGTCCTTTGCCCGGGCGATCCAGTCCGCCTTTTCCTCCAAAAGCGCCTCGATCTGCGCGACGGATGCATAGCGCGGCGCGCGGACGATCAGCTCCCCCGCGCTCGTGACCTCCAGGCCGATGCTGCGGCGGGCGCTGCGGATGAGGGTGTATTCGGTTTTTCTCTTTCGGTTCCACATAGATTTTAGTATATCCCCCCGCGCGGCAAAAGGCAAGCCGGGTTGACTTCCCGGCGCGGCGGAATATAATAATACTACCAAGCGCATCGACAGGAAGTGACCTTTATGGACACCATTTTTGATTATCTGGACTGGCGCGGCGACGTGCCCTTTTCCGTCTCCCCCTTCAACGAGGTGGACAATTACATCGTCTGCAAGATCGGCTGCTGCGATTTTGACGGCATCGTGCCGGAAGACGCCGCGGGCGTGCCGCTGGGCGCGGCGCTGGCGGACTATTTCAAGCGAACCGGCAACTCGGACTATTTCGGCGCGCTGGCCTCCCAGAGCCTGGGGCCGGTGCTGCGCCGCCTGCCGGAGACCGTGCGCTTTCGGGACATGCGGCTTTGCAGCTTTGTCCGGCGGGCGCTGCCGGAGCAGACGGAGCAGTTTTCCGCCCTCACCGTCCTGCTGCCGGACGGCACGGCCTATGTCAGCTATCGCGGCACGGACGACACGCTGTACGCCTGGAAGGAGGACTGCATGATGGCCCTGTCCGGCGCGGTGCCCGCCCAGCGGGACGCGGCGGACTATCTCCGCACCGTGGCTGTCGCGCTGCCGGGCGCGCTGCGCGTGGGCGGCCACTCCAAGGGCGGAAACCTGGCGGTTTACGCCGCGGCGCAGGCGGACGCATCCATCCAGTCGCGCATTACCGACATCTACAACAACGACGGCCCCGGCTTTGACGAGGGCTTTCTCGCCTCCCCCGGCTATCTGGCCATCCGGGATAAGATCCTCACCCTGCTGCCGCAGTTTTCCATCGTCGGCACGCTTTTGCTGCAGGACAGCAGCAACTGCGCCGTCGTGCGCAGCAACCGCTTCGGCATCCCCGCCCACGACGGCTTTAACTGGGGCGTGCGGGGCACGGCCTTCCTCCGCAGCGACGCACTCAGCCGTTCCAGCCGCGCCTTTGACGCGACCATGGAGCAGGTGCTGGGCGAGATGGACATGGCGCAGCGGCGGGAGTTTATCGACACCCTGTTCCGATTGCTCAGCGCCTCCGGCGCGGTGACGCTTTCGGACATCAACGAGCGGCGGCTGCGCAAGTCGCTGTCCATCGCCCGGGGCATGGCAAAGGAAAAGACCGTCTCCCGCTTCGTCGTGGACGTGCTGGAGCAGATGGTGAAGGAATACATAGCCGCCTCGGCCCGGCAGCTGCGGCAGCACCTGCCCGGGCGGCGGGAGAAATGAATCATTAATACATAGCGCCCCTTTTCGCAAAAAGCGCCCCTTTTTGCACGAAAGGGGCGCTTTTTTCATGCGCGGCAAAATAAAACAGCCCCCGGCCGAAGCCGAGGGCTGAACTTATGTTAGTAAGTTTTTAGGCTGCGAGTCCTAAGCGCAGGTGCTCAGGGCACGTAGGTGGTGCCAACGTGGAAGTAGATCTCCTTGATGGCGGTGTTGGTAGCGCTGGTTCTGACCAGGGCCAGGGAGCCGGCCTTGCCGACCAGATACTCGGCGTCAGCGCCGGAGATCAGGGCGAACAGGTTGACAGCCGGGTTGTACACGTAGACAGCAACATTGTCGCTGAGCACGTAGCCATTGCCGCCGACGTTCAGAACGCCACCAGCATAGCTGACATCGCCAGACACGACGTAGTCTCTGTAGGAGACGTTGGAGGTGGTCTTCTCCGCTCTGGTCACATAGCCGTCAGCATTGAAGGCAGGAGTGATCAGACCGCAGCCCAGGCCGTCCATAGCGCCGTTGACATCCTGCACGGTGGTGAGGGCGCCGTCCTTGATGACGCTGTAGGTGTGATAGGTCACACCGTTGACCTCACGAGTGCTGCTGGGAGCAGTGCTGAGCAGGTAGATCGGGGAGACAGAAGCATCCTGAGCGGTGAAGCCGGTGAGGTCGATGAAGACGACCGCAGCGACAGAACCGGTGGTGGGAATCAGAGCCCAAGCCTTCGGGAGCTTATCCGTGCTGGCGGCAGTGCCGCTGAAGGTCGGGATGTTCTTCAGACCAGCGTAGGTGGCATAGGTGCCGATGCCGGACTTGATGATGAAGGTGGTGTTGTTGTTGGCAGTGATGCCGGTAGCGATGGCGGGCTGAGAAGCCTTAACGCTCCACTTCAGGGACTCGTTGGTGACGGCAGCGCCGGCAGCATCGGTCTGAGTGAACTTGGCGGCATCAGGAGCGTTGAACTGGGTCTTGGCGCCCTTCGCAGCCAGGGTGTACCACTGGTTGTTGGCGGGAGCAGTGGTGGTGAAGTTCACCGCAGTGGCGGTGCTGGCATCCTGCTTCAGATAACCGACATTGATGGTGGTGTTGTTGAACGCATCCTTGCTGCCGCCGTCGTTGCCGAGAACGAACACGAAGTCAGCAGCGTTGGAGGAAGCGGCAACCATGCCCATGACATAACCGTTGGACAGATAGACAGTGGCATCCTTGTTCAGGGTCGGAGCATCCTTCATGCCGAGGAAGCCGAGCGCAGAGAAGGAATAAGCGGTCTGATCCAGGGTCACGCCGCTGGGATTTCTCACGGGGTTGCTGGCGTAAGCAGCAACGGTGCCAGTGGTGGCCTCAGCGGCCTCAACAGCCAGGATGGCAGTGTTGTCAGCATAGGTGGTGCTGAGCTTGCCGGAGGGATAAACCAGGACATAGTCTCTCTTGGCGAAGCTCTCGGTCTCGAAGTTGGCGGTGAAGGAAGTATCGTAGCCGGTGGTGACCTTCAGAGCGACCTCACGGTTCTTGGAAGTGCTCTCGGTTGCGGGAACAATCGCGGTGACCTGAGCCAGGAACGGATACTTGATGAACAGGGTGTAGGTGCTGCCCTGCTTCACCAGCAGACCGGTAGCGCCGCTGTAACGAGCCAGGCTGGTGGTGTTGCCCTTGGAAACGGGGATGGTGCCGTTGTCAGCGCCGTTCTCAACCAGCTTGACATTGGTGGTGGTCAGGAGAGCAGCGTCGGTGAAGATGGTGCCATAGTTGACGCGATCCAGATTGGTGTAGGTCTTGATGACGTCGCCGCTCGGAGCATCGCACAGAGCCTTGGCAGGAGTCCAGGTATCGTCGGTGCGGTCATCGCCCTTGAACCAGTAGTTGGTGGGGATGCCGAAACGATCCTTGTTCATGGTCTTGGAGATCTTCACGGTGGGGAAGTAGGTCTCGATGAACTGCATGTCGCCATCGATGGTGTTGGTGTAGTCGTAAGCGGTGTTGTCGATGATGTTAGCGTTGGCGCCGACCTCGACCTGAGTGCCGTCACCGGTGGTGACCTTGACCAGGCTGTCGTAGTCAACCATGTCAGACTTCAGAGCGGTGAACGCCATCTGAGCGGCCTGATCACGGGTGATCGCGGCGTTATAGTCCAGATCAGCCAGGCCGTGGGCCAGGTCGATCTTGTTGATCAGCTTGACAACGTTGATTTCCCAGGCAGCGCCGGTCAGGCCCTCGATGTTGGCCTTGTAGCCCAGCGCGGTCAGCAGCATCTTGGCGAACTGCGCGACGGTCAGGGTGTCCTGAGGACCGAAACGACCGTCACCGTAGCCGGCGATGATGCCCTGGGCCTCGCAGTAAGCGACATAGGGCTGCGCCCAGGCGGCGGAAGCCATGTCGGTATAGCTGGAGGTGCCGATACCGGTGGTGTTGAACAGACGGGTCATGATGGCAGCGCCCTCGGCACGGGTCAGGGTGTCATTGGGGCGGAAGCCGCGCTCGTCACCCTCCAGAATGCCAAGGGCACTCAGCAGAGCGACTGCCTGGGTGTTCTTGATGCTGTCCTTGTCAGGATAGTCAGCCAGCTTGGCGGCGGAAGCACCGACCGCGCACAGACCGACCATCATGGCCAGAACGAGAACCAGGCAAAGAGTTTTCTTCAGAGTTCTCATAGTGAAACTCCTCCTTTAAGTAGTACCCCTTTCGGGGCCTGAAATATGTATCAACGCTTGATGATCTGGAATTCCGAGGCCGACCATCAAACGGCAATACCGGTTTTACGTGGTGCGCGCCGCTCGGAACGGCGGTGAAGGGGGCACTTCTCCCTCTCACGGTTTGCAGTCTATCACAGGGGGCAAAAAAGGTCAACGGTTTCGGGGGGAATGTAACGCAACCGTAACACAGGCTTGCACGTGTCCTTATATTGAGGACTTTTGTGCGCACCATAAGTACATTCTCCGCGAAGAAGTTTCAATTTTGTCACAATTCTTTTGTTTATGTAAACTATTTGGCGTATTATGTCACCTGATGAGTTTTAACAATACTTATTTATATAATATGGAAAGCGAGGACAAAGATATGGGCGTAACAGCACTGTATTGTCGATTATCAGTGGATGACGGTCTCTCCGGCGAGAGCAACAGCATCTTCAACCAGAAAGCGATCCTGCGGGACTTCGCCGAGAAAAACCAAATGTACAACTATCGGTTTTTCATTGATGACGGCGTTTCCGGCACGACCTTTGCACGCAGCGGCTTTCGGGAGATGGAGGCAATGATTGAGCGTGGCGAGGTGGACACCGTTGTGGTCAAAGATCTCAGCCGTTTTGGCCGCAACTATATCGACACCGGAAAGTATATCGAGCTGCTTTATCCCAGCCTGGGGGTGCGTTTTATCGCGCTGCAGGAAAACGTCGATACCGCACATGGCACTGGGCTGGAAATGATGCCCATCAGCAACGTCTTCAACGAATGGTATGCAGCCCAAACCAGCAAGAAGGTGCGGGCGGTATGGCGCATGAAAAGCGCAGGGGGCGGCCATGTCTGTGCCAAACCACCTTACGGCTACGTCCGTGACCCGGCGACGCGAGACGGCTGGCGTGTCGATGAAACCGCCGCTGCGGTGGTGCGACGCATTTATGCCGAGTGCCTTGCCGGGCGGGGCACCACAGAGATTGCCAGGGGCCTGTGTGCCGACGATATCCTGAATCCTACTGCCCATCGCGTCGCCCAAGGCCGCCCCGCCGGAAAGCGCAGCACTCAGCCGCCCACGGTCTGGTGTGCGCAGAGCGTATGGGACATTCTGCGCAACCGAGCCTACTGTGGTTATGCGGTCAATTTCAAAACGACCACTGTCAGCTATAAAGTACACAAACGCATCGCCCGTCCGGAGGGGGAATGGGAACTGGTTCCCGGCGCACACCCTGCCATTGTCCCGGAAACCTGGTGGCAGAGGGTGCAGGAACTGCACAGCCGCCGTGCCCGCCCTGAGGGCCGGGCTGCGCAGTGCCCGCTCAACGCTCTGGTTTTCTGTGCCGATTGCGGCGCACCAATGTATCTCAGTATCAGCAGCGCCAATCCATGTCGGGATTTTTTTAAATGTGGAAATTATTCTGCCTCCAGCCCGGGCATGTGTACCATTCATTATGTCCGCCGAAGTCTCCTGACATCGCTGGTGACGAAGCGCATTGCCGCGCTGGCGGACATGGTCGTTGAGGACGAAGCGGCGTTTCGCCGCATGAGCGAGGCAAGCAGGCAAATGATAGGCAAATGCGGAGCAGACAAGCTGCGCCGCAGCGTGGAGTCGCATAGCAAACGGCTGAAGGAGCTGGACGCCACGCTGGCACGCGCATATGAGGATTTGGGGCGCGGTGCGCTCAGTCAGATGGCATTTGAAGGACTAAGCCGCCGATATGAATCCGAAAGCACACGGCTGCGCAGTGAAACGGCCAATGCGGAACGTGCGCTTGCCCGAGGCAGCGTCGATCGGGCTGCGCTGGATGCACTGATTGCAGCACTGAAAGAATTTCGCTCGACAGGGACGCTGACGCCTCGGCTGGCGAGGCAAATCATCCAGCGCGTGGACGTACGGGAAACGCCGCGACACATGCCGAAAACCGACAGGGACGTGGACGTGTATTTTTGTGCGCTTGGCATGGTGGAGGACTTCAATACCGCATGCTTGCCATGAGAACTCTGAAGAAGACTCTTTGCCTGGTTCTCGTTCTGGCCATGATGGTCGGTCTGTGCGCGGTCGGTGCTTCCGCCGCCAAGCTGGACGACTATTCTGACAAGGACAAGATCGAAAACAAAGAGGCAGTCGCCATCCTGAGCGCCCTGGGCGTTCTCGAGGGTGACGAGCGTGGCTTCCGTCCTGCCGACACGCTGACCCGTGCCGAGGGCGCTGCCATCATGACCCGTCTGCTGGCCGCCACCGGCGCCGGCGTCTCCAGCTTCACCGACATGGCTTCCGCCGCCTGGGCGCAGCCTTACGTCGCGTACTGCGAGGCCAACGGCATCATCAACGGCATGGGCGACGGCACCTTCCAGCCGCAGGCTACCCTGACGGTTGCGCAGTTTGCCAAGATGATGCTCTGCGCTCTGGGCTATAACGCCAAGATCGAGGGCCTGACCGGTACTGCCTGGGAGATCAACACCGTCAAGCTGGTCAACAAGATCGATCTGGCTGCCGGCCTGACCAACCTGGACTACAATGCCGCGATCACCCGTGACGCCGCTGCTCAGATGGCGTTCAACACCCTGAAGGCCAACATGGTTGAGTACAAGGGCGGCCTGAACATCGACGTCAAGACCGGCGACGGCACCAGCGTCAACGTTGCCGAGGATGCCCAGTACACCCCGATTGCCAACAATTCCTACAGCTACATGGGCCTTATCAATAACGAGGCAAAAGTTCGGATCGGAACTGAGAATGACTATGCTCTGCAGTTCTGTGAGAACTACTTCCCGAACCTGAAGCTGGATGTGAAGGTTGCGGATAAGACCTTCGGCTTCAGAAACAACGTCTGGTGGCTGGGCGAGAGCCGCAAGGACCTGAACCGCACCCCGGCCAAGACCATCGCTTCCGAGCTGGCTGACAACGTCCTGGCCATCTATGACACCAACGTCATGGTGACCCGCAAGGCCCTCTATGATGCTGCCAAAGCCACGGCCGCAAAGGAACTGACGGTTATTGCCAATGGCAAGGAGCTCGACAAGCTCGAAATCCTCAGAGTCGGCGAGACTGCCGGCGACTATGTGCTGGCCGGCTACGCCGGAGCGACCATCTACCTCATCGACACCGATGAGGAAGATAGTACGGACTACGGCATCGCCGACAAGCTGATCATCAAGTATCCCTATCTGGCCAAAGTCACCAAGGTCACTGAAGCCACCGCCAAGGCGGATCGCACCCTTACTCTGGCTGTCTATGATCACGACGGTGCTGCCAACACTGGCAAGCTCGTTTCCAAGGAGTTCGCTTTTGGCGATTATCTCCTGGTCTATCCGAACCTTGCCAAGCCCGGTGAGACTGCGGTCACCGCGAACACCGCTATCCTGGCTGCGGAAGCGGCACAGTCCGTTAACGGCACGCTGTCTAAGGTCAGCATGCTCGGCGGCGCTGCCAACGCCCTGACGGTGGGCGGCGTCAGCTACTCCATCGCTGCCAACGCGTTCCTCGGCCCGAAGGAGAATGTGCCTGTCAAGACCACCGCTGGTCAGTACAGCCTGAACACTGGCTATACCGCTTATCTGTCCAACGGCTTCGTGATCGGCGTTCTGGGCGATTCCGTTGCCTACACCGATTATGTCTTCGTCATTGCCGCAAGAACTGACACCACCAATCCTCTGGCGGACGTGACCAATGTCGGTTATGTGAAGCAGGACGGCACCACCTCTGTTGATGTCCAGACCGGCGCGCCCGCCGTGAAGGAAACCTGGTCTACCACGACTGCGATTGGCGGCAAGACCATGTTCACCGACGGCAAGGTCACTGTGCAAAGCACAATTTCCAGCGGCGATACGATCAGCAAGGATACGCCGACCATCGGTGATAAGAAGGTCATTGCCGACTCTAAGACCGTGTTCGTTCTGAAGGAAAAGAACAGCGTTGGCGTTGAGACCTACAAGGCCTACACCGGCATTGCCAATCTGCCCGGATACAAGATGACGGCCAATACGATCGCTTACGCTTTGGTTCCCGGCGCTGACCCGGTGAAGGCTCACGCTGCCGCGATTTACATCGACCTGACGGGTGCTGATCCCACCACCGCCGCCGCCAAGATCTACCTGGTCAGCGGTGCGCCGACGGGCTATGAGATGGACGGCTCCAGCAGAATCTACACCTATACCGCTATCGTCAACGGTGCGGTTGAGACCGTGAAGTCCATGAACACCTACCTCATTGGTGCGGACACCGCCGGTATTCTGGTGACCCCGACCTATAGCGGCGACTATGTCTCTTCCGCTGTGAAGGTCACTCCCAACTTCGGCACAAACGATGTGAAGCTGAACGGCGAGAAGATTACTGGTATCTCTTACCTGAACGGCACCCTGACTGTCAACGGCGTTGCCTATGCGGTTGCTGACAATGCTGCCGTTTACATCTTCGACGTGAACGAGGCAGAGCCCTTCCAGTCCGCTGCACTCAGCGCGCTGAATGGTGCGACTGGTTACATCTCTCTTGTCACCGCCTCCACCAAGGATGCGACGATCAAGACGATCTACGTGTACGTTCCCAGCGCCAAAATCGTCTGATTGATTGGAATCGAATCCGCCTCTGAACGATCAGAACCCCCTAAAAACTTACTAACATAAGTTCAGCCCCCGGCTTCGGCCGGGGGCTGTTTTATATGCTGCTTTTTGTGGGGAAACAACGCGAGGTGGCGGGGTTTTCGCAAAAAAGCGCTTGCAATCCGGCGCGGGGTATGGTATGCTGATAACAGAAATCGTCCAAAAATGGATTATCAAACTTCAATACGAATAAGGAGGCCCATTATGAGCGCAAAGACCTACATCGAGCCACAGACCACCATCCCTGTGTATGACGAGTGCGACATTCTGGTGGTGGGCGGCGGCAGCGCCGGCCACAGCGCGGCCGTTGCCGCGGCCCGGGCCGGAAACAAGAACATCATTCTGCTGGAGCGTTACGGCTACTGCGGCGGCGACGTGACCGGCGGCTATGTGCTGCTGATCCCCTCGCTGTCCTTCCACGAGAAGACCTACGTCCGCGGATTGCAGGAGGAGTGGTTCACCCGCCTGCAGAAGATCCCCGGCGCGGTGGTCGGCCCGGCGCCGGAGCTGGCCGGCAGCACCGACCCGCTTCTGATGCGGGCCTATGCCCCCTACGGCGGCGCCACCATGGTTAAGCCCAGCCGCGTGTGCCACGGCTTCGTCATCGAGCCCAACCAGCTGAAGATCGAGCTGGACGTGATGCTGGCCGAGCACGCCGACGCCATTCGCGTCATGTACCACAGCTGGGGCGTGAAGCCCATCATGGAAAACGGCGTGTGCAAGGGCGTGCTGTTTGAGAGCAAGGAGGGCCGCAAGGCCATCCTGGCCAAGCAGGTCATCGACGCCACGGGCGACGCCGACCTGTGCCGCCTGTCCGGCGCACCCACCTCCTCCGCCATCGACGACGAGTGCCGCTGCGGCTCCACCGCGCTGGTGTACCGCCTGGGCGGCATCGACCACAACCGCTTCCGCCAGTGGCGCCAGGCCAACCCCGAGGACGCCGCCGCCCTGGCCGCCACCGCCGCGAAGATCCACGGCTTCCGCTCCGGCCTCCTGGCCGCCACCCAGCGGGACGTGGTGTGGGTGAACAACTGGCAGCCCAAGCGCGACTGCTCCAAGATCACCGACCAGACTGCCACGGAGATGGGCACCCGTCTGAAGATCCGCGAGATCCTGGACTATTACCGCACCGCCTGCCCGGAGATCTTCCGCAACGCCTATCTCTACGACATCGCCCCGCAGCTGGGCACCCGCGGCAGCCACCGCATCGTGGGCGAGCACGTCATCGGCGCCAACGACTGGGCCTTCCCCAAGGAGCATGACGACTGCATCGCCTGGCACTGCACCGTGGACACCCTCAACGACAACGCGCCCATCGAGATCCCCTACCGGGCCATCCTGCCCCAAAAGGTGGATAACCTCCTGGCGCCGGGCCGCCACATCAGCGCCGACGCCATCGCCATCGACAATGTGAACCTGATCCCCCAGTGCGTCGGCACCGGCCAGGCCGCCGGCGTGGCCGCGGCCGTCGCCGTGGCGGAGGGCAGCACCGCCCACACCGTGAACATCCGCAAGGTGCAGGACATCCTCGCCGGCGAGCAGGACGTTCCCCTGCCCCGCAACGAGCACACCGACCCCAGCTATATGGAGTGCCTGGTGGCCCACGAGTACGGACTGTACACCGAGCCGGCCAAGCGCGCCCGCGAAAGCCACGACGCCGCCGGCGCCTATCGCCACTGGACCCTGTCCGGCGGCAGCGGCGTTCCCGACAGCCACGGCGTGGAGTGATTGCCCCGCAGTCCAATACGAAACCACAACATTCGAACAGCCCCGTATCCGCAATGGATACGGGGCTGTTCTTCACTGTACGAGGACATTCCGGGACGCACGAAATGTGCGGCAAAACGCGCGCCCCAAACGCATGGAATCGGAACCGAACGAGCGTCCGTCCGTTCTGTTATCATTTTAACAGCTCCCTTCTCTGCCTGCAAGGGGCGCAGTTGCATGTGTGGAACTGCTTCACATTGTGAAAAAAATATTTGTGCATTTTCCCACGGTCTTCTCCTTGCGGCACACGCCCAATGGGCCTATAATGAAAAAAAATAAAGTGAAAGAAGGGAGAAAGGCTATGCCGGATCTGAATGAGCTTCTGGACTGCGTTCAGACCGTGACGGTCGGCGTCCGTCTCGGGGACGGCT
>SVKR01000033.1 GCA_015068365.1 Oscillospiraceae bacterium | reverse complement strand
GCCGTGGCGGACACCGAGTACAACACCCGGTACGAACAGCGGATGGCGGAGCTGAAGGAGCGCTACGACCGGGAGATCGCCCGGGAGGTGCCCCAGAGCGTCAAGGAACGCAACGCCGTCCTGGCCAAGGAGATCGTGCTGTCCGTGGGCCGGTACCGGCCCGTGAAGCGGTCCCGCGCCGCCAACAAGCTCATCGAGGCCCTCGTCGAGGCCATGCGCATGGGCGTGGATCTGGACGATATCTCCCAGCGGAGCGCCGTGTTCGACGACATCGCCTTCCTGGTGCGCTTCCGGGACGAGACGGAAGACACGCTCCACGGCACCGCGGTCACCAACCTGGCCAACATCAAGAATCCGGGCGACTGGACGCTGATCCGGGGACGCCGGATCGCCACCGTGTTCCAGGACCCCATGACCTCCCTGAACCCCATCATCACCATCGGCAAGCAGATCACCTCCATCATCATCAAGCACCAGGGCTGCAGCGAGGTGGAGGCCCGGACCCGGGCCATCGACCTGATGTACAAGGTGGGCATCCCCAACGCGGAGCGGCGTTTTGACGACTACCCCTTCCAGTACTCCGGCGGCATGCGCCAGAGGATCGTCATCGCCATCGCCCTGAGCTGCCAGCCCAAGATCCTCATCTGCGACGAGCCCACCACCGCTCTGGACGTGACCATTCAGGCCCAGATCCTCAAGCTGCTCAAGGACCTGCAGAAGGAATTCAACTACACCATCGTCTTCATCACCCACGACCTGGGCGTTGTGGCCAAGATGTGCGACGACGTGGCCATCGTCTACGCCGGACGCATCGTGGAATCCGGTACGCTGGAGGATGTCTTCAACAACACCATGCACCCGTACACGGAGGGCCTGTTCAACTCGCTGCCCAACATTGACAACCGCGAGGCGGAGCTCAAGCCGATCCCCGGACTGATGCCCGACCCGACGCATCTGCCGAAGGGCTGCGCATTCGCGCCCCGCTGCAGCTACGCAACGGACGCCTGCCGCGAGAAGATGCCCGAGGTTCGCCACATCAGCGAAACGCACACGGTCTGCTGCTCCCGCTATGACGAGCCTGACTTCAAGATTGAGGGGTGGCAATAATGGAAAACAAAGACCTGATCTTAGAGGTCAAGGATCTCAAAAAGTACTTCAAATCCCCCCGCGGCAACGTCCACGCCGTCGACGGCGTGAACTTCACAATCGAGCGCGGCAAGACCCTTGGCGTCGTCGGCGAGTCCGGCTGCGGCAAGAGCACGCTGGGCCGCTGCGTTCTGCGTCTGATTGAGCCCACCTCCGGTGAGGTCATCTTTGAGGGCAAGGACATCGTCAACCTCAACCGCCGGGAACTGAAGGAAATGCGGAAGGATATGCAGATCATCTTCCAGGATCCCTATTCCTCCATCAACCCCCGCAAGACCATCCAGGAGCTGATCGCCGAGCCCATCAAGTTCAACAAGCTGATCCCCAACGCCACGGAGACGGACATCGAAAACCGCGTCCTGGAGCTGATGGAGATCGTCGGCATTGACGAGCGCCTGATCAACTCCTACCCCCACGAGCTGGACGGCGGCCGCCGCCAGCGCATCGGCATTGCCCGCGCCCTGGCCATGAAACCCAAGTTCATCGTCTGCGACGAGCCGGTCAGCGCACTGGACGTGTCCATCCAGGCACAGATCCTGAACCTGCTGCGCAAGCTGCAGCGTGAGATGGGCCTGACCTACATCTTCATCACCCACGACCTGTCCGTCGTCAACTACTTTGCCGACGACATCATGGTCATGTACCTGGGCCAGGTGGTGGAGAAGGCTCCCTCGGCGGAGCTGTTCGCCAACCCCATGCACCCCTACACCAAGGCGCTGCTCAGCGCGATCCTGGTGCCGAAGGTCAACGGCAACCCGGACCACATCAAGCTCCGCGGCGAGGTCACCAGTCCCATCGACCCGCCGGACGAGTGCCGCTTTGCAAAACGCTGCAACTACATCTGCGACGGCTGCAGAGCCAGCACTCCGCCGCTGGTGGAGGTCAGCCCGGGCCACTGGGTGGCGTGCCACTGCATCAAGCCCGGTGTCAACACCCTGAAGGAGACGGTGTTCGAGTAAGCCGTCTCAAGGCCAAAGTCAATACAAACGCCCTTGTATGAGACAAATGCTGCGGCGCGCCGACGGCTTCAATCGGCCGCCGGCGTCCGCAGCGGCTGGGAGGCTTTGTCTTTGGGGTGCATTTTTTGTACCCAAAAACGCGAAAAACCGCCCCAAAATGGCGGTTTTCGGTGGAATTTCACGGAAATACGGAGGCCGGATCATGCCCGCAGCACAGCGCTATTCTGACATATTGGAGGGCAGACGCATCGCCGCGTTTCTGGGCGGCGCCGGCTCCGGAAAGACGGAGATCGCGCTGAATTTTGCCCTGGGCCTGCGGCGGGAGACGCAGCGGCAGATCCATTTCTTCGACATGGATCAGACCAAGCCGCTTTTCCGCGCGCGGGACGCATCCGAAAAGCTGGCCGCCGCCGGCATCGCGTTCCACAGCAACACGGACACCTCCATCGAGGATGTCGCCGCCATCGCGCCGGGGGTCATCTCCGCGCTGGCGGAGGAGGACAGCATCGTGCTGCTGGACGTGGGCGGCAATGAGCAGGGCGCCCGGGTCATCGGCCAGTTCTTTGAGCGGCTGAACAGATCCGACAGCGTCGCGTTTCTGCCAGTCAACCCCTACCGCCCCTGGGCCGGCACGCCGGAAGAGCTGATGGACACCATCGAGAAGATTCGTGCCGCCGCCAGAACGGAAAACACATTCATCATCAGCAACCCCAACTTCTGCGCGCAGACCTGCGCGGAGGACGTGATTGCCGGCAATGAAAAGCTGAAGCAGATGCTGCAGGGCCGGTACGAAATATCGTTTGTAACAGCATTGGAGCCGCTGTGTGAGGCCCTGGAGGGCCGTCTCACAGAGCGCCTGATTCCCATTCAGATTCAGATTCTTTACCCCTGGATGGAGGATTCGCTCCGATGAGAAGAAGGAGATGAGCATATGCCCAGAATTGAGATCAACCCCACCTACTGTAAGGGCTGCCTTTTCTGCGCCGATGTGTGCCCGAAGGATGTCATCGGTGTGACAGATGCGGTGAATGAAAAGGGCTTTCAGTATGCCGTGGCGCTGAATCCGGACAACTGCATCGGCTGCGCAATGTGCGCTACCATGTGCCCGGATGCCGCCATCGAAGTGTACAAGTGAGGAGGCAGAGAGATGGAAAGAGTCGTAATGAAAGGCTGCGAAGCGATCGCTGAGGCGGCCATCCGCGCCGGCTGCCGTTTCTTCGCCGGTTACCCCATCACCCCGCAGAACGAGGTGCCCGAATACTTCTCCCGCAAGATGCCCCAGATCGGCGGCGTCTATCTCCAGGGAGAGAGCGAGACGGCCTCCGCCGCCATGCTCTATGGCGCCGGCGCCACGGGCGTGCGCGCCATGACCAGCTCCTCCAGCTGCGGCATTTCCCTGATGAGCGAGGCGATCGCCTGGATGGCGGGCGCCTGCCTGCCCGTTGTGATCTGCAACGTCATGCGCGGCGGCCCCGGCATCGGCTCCATCCAGCCGTCGCAGCAGGACTATTTCCAGGCGACGAAGGCCTCCGGCAACGGCGGCTTCCGGATGCTGGTGCTTGCGCCCTCCACGCTGCAGGAGGCCGTGGACATGGTCTACGAGGCCTTTGACCTGGCCCAGAAATACAAAAACCCCGTGCTCGTCCTGGCGGACGGCTTCACCGGCGCGATGATGGAGCCGGTGGTGCTGCCCCCGGCGCGCAGCGATGCGTTCCTCGCCGCCGAGCGCAAGGCCAACGAAGCCTGGGCCGCCACCGGGCGCAAGGGCGCCGAAAAGCGCCACCGCATCGGCTGCGGCGAGCGCCCCGGCGCGCCCCACATCCCGCTGGAGGAGAAGAACATGCTGGACTTCCAGATGTACGAGAGCTGGAAGACCACCGAGGTCGATTATGAGACCTATCTGACCGAGGATGCCGAGCTGATCATCACCGCCTACGGCGTCACCGGGCGCATCTCCCGTTCCGCCGTGGACCTGCTGCGGCGCGACGGCTACAAGGTCGGCCTCATCCGCCCGAAGAAGATCCACCCCTTCCCGGAGATCGCCTTCGAGCAGCTGGATTACAGCCGCCTGCGCGGCATCCTGAGCTGCGAGATGTCCATCCCGCCGCAGTATTACTACGACGTGGACGCCGTGGTTCGCCGCCGCACGCCCATCGCCACCTGCCTGCGCAGCGGCGGGCAGATCATCTCCCGCAACGCCATCATCGAAGAAGCCAAAAAGCTTTACGGCGCGAAGTGAGAGGGGAGGAGCAAGAGATGGAAGAAAAGATTTACGCAAGACCCAAGGGCCTGCAGCCCAACATCAACGGCTATTGCCCCGGCTGCCTGCACCCCGCCGTCGGCAAGCTGGTCATGTCTGTGCTGGAGGAGTTTGACCTTCTGGAGCGCAGCGTGATGGTGGACGGCATCGGCTGCGCCGCCAGCAACCGCAACTACATCGACATCGACTCGATCAACTCGCCCCATGGCCGCCCCTGCGCCGTGGCCTCCGCGGTCAAGCGCTGCAGCCCGGAGAGCATCGTCGTCACCTATCAGGGCGACGGCGACCTGGCCTCCATCGGCCTGGCCGAGACCATGATGGCCGCCAACCGCGGCGACAACATCAGCGTGTTTTTCATCAACAACGCCAACTATGGCATGACCGGCGGACAGATGGCCCCCACCACGCTGATGGGCATGAAGACCTCCACCACCCCCTATGGGCGCAACGCGAAGGAGCACGGCTATCCCATGCACATGTGCGAGGTGCTCAATACCCTCACTGCGCCTTCCTATCTGGCCCGCGTGACGCTGATCGACGTGCCCCACATCCGCAAGGCGAAGGAGGCGGTGCGCCAGGCCATCCAGCACCAGCTGGACGGCAAGGGCTTCACGATGGTGGAGTTTGTCTCCAACTGCCCCACCAACTGGGGCCTGACGCCCAAGGAGTCGCTGAACTTCATCAAGGACAAGATGCTTCCCGAATTCCCGCTGGGCGAATTCCGGAATCGCTGAAAGGGGGAAGAGCACAATATGGAAAATGCCATTCTGATCGGAGGAATCGGCGGTCAGGGCGTAGTGATGTTCGGCAAAATTCTGACCTATACCGCCGCTGAGGTGGAGGACAAGTATGTCACCTTTTTCCCCTCCTACGGCGTGGAAAAGCGCGGCGGCGTGTCCAACTGCTATGTGACCATTTCGGACGACCCCATCGGCGCCCCCAAGGCGGACGACAGCAACGTGGTGGTGGTGCTCAACGACCTGGCCATGCGCAGCTTTGAGCAGACGCTCATTCCCGGCGGCGTGCTGTTCTTCGACAGCACCATCTGCTCCCTCCGTCCGGAGCGGACGGACATCACCGTGGTGGAGGTCCCCGCGACGGAGATCGCCCGCGAGATCGGCAGCGCCAAGGTGGCGAACCTGTGCATGATCGGCGCGTTCATCGGCTTCACGGAGGCGCTGCCCCCGGAGAAGATCCTGGAGACCGCCGTCCACAAGCTGGGCGCGAAGCACCCGGAGATGAACGCTTTGAACGAGCAGGCCTTCTATAAGGGCCTGGAGATCGGCAAAGCCGCGAAAAAGAAAGAATAAAGATGAAATCACCCTCCCGCGCAGCGGGAGGGTGATTTCATCTTTAGGGGGTCATTTCAGCCCCTTCAGCAGCGTGCTCAGCAGTCCGCGCCTGAGCACCTGGCCGCCGGCGGAGATGAGCTGGCTTTCGATTTTGGCCTTGCGCCGCTCGGCCTGACGGTCCTTGGCGGCCTGGGCGCGCTCGGCCTGCTTGCGGGCCTTTTCCTCGGCGGCGGCCTTCTCCTTCTCCAGCGCCGCCCGCTCTTTCTCCAGGGCGGCGCGCTCCGCCTCCAGGGCGGCGCGTTCCGCGTCGGCGTTTTTCTGCTCCTCCAGCGCCTCGTATGCGGAGAGATTGTCCACTGCCGTGTCGTATTTCTCCATGCCGTCATAGGCGCGGGCGGCGGCGCGCAGGTCCTCCGGGGCCTGGGCCATCAGGCTTTGCGGGCAGATGATGGCGGTGTTCTGCACCATGCAGGGCACGCCCTCGCCGTCCAGGAAGGACACCAGCGCGTGGCCCACGCCCAAGGTGCCGATCAGCTCCTCGGCCTTGAAAGCCGGGTTGGGACGCATGCTGGCCGCCGCGGTCCGCACGGCCTTCTGCTCCGCCGGGGTATAGCAGCGCAGGGCGTGCTGCACCCGGTTGCTGAGCTGGGCCAGCACGCTGTCCGGCACGTCCGCCGGGGACTGGGTGACAAAATAGATGCCCACGCCCTTGGAGCGGATGAGGCGCACCACCTGCTCAATTTTCTGCACCAGCGCCCGCGGCGCGCCGTCAAAGAGCAGGTGCGCTTCATCGAAGAAGAACACCAGCTTCGGCTTTTCCGGGTCGCCGAGCTCCGGCAGGGTTTCATACAGCTCGCTCATCATCCACAGCAGGAACGTGGCATACAGCTTGGGGTTGCGGGCCAGCTCCACGCAGTCGAGCAGGTTGATCATCCCGTGGCCGGAGAGGTCGGTGCGCATCCAGTCGCGCAGATCCAGCGCCGGCTCGCCGAAAAACTGCTCGCCCCCCTGGTCCTCCAGGGGCAGCAGCGCCCGCAGGATCGCCCCCACGGACTGGGCGGCGATGTTGCCGTAGCGGGTGTATTCCGTGCGGTGGTCGCTGACGTGGTTCAGCATGGCTCGCAGGTCCTTGAGGTCGATGAGCTCCAACCCGGCGTCGTCCGCGATGCGGAAGACGATGTGCAGCACGCCCTCCTGCACCGGCGTGAGGTCGAGGATCCGGGCCAGAAGCTCCGGCCCCATGTCGCTGACCGTGGCACGCACGGGATGGCCCGCCTTGCCGTACACATCCCAGAAGCACACGGGGTAGGCCCGATAGGAGAACTGCTCCCGGATGCCGAATTTGTCGATGCGCTTTTCCATGCCCTCGCTCTGGGCGCCGGGGGCGCACAGACCGGAAACATCGCCCTTCACGTCGCAGAGGAACACCGGCACCCCCGCGTCGGAAAAGCTCTCCGCCATCACCTTCATGGTGATGGTCTTGCCCGTGCCGCTGGCTCCGGCGATCAGTCCGTGGCGGTTTGCCATCCGCAGATCCAGGCAGACCCGTCCTTCGTCGCTCAGGCCCATATACAGCTTGCCGTCGAGATACATTTCGCTTCCCTCCGAACAGTATAGTTTCGTAACAAATCAATTCTATCACACTCCACCGCGCTGCATCAAGGACTAAAAACGCTCTGCCCGGGGCAAAATAGCACAAATCCCACGCGGAAAGCGAGGCGAGGAGGATGCTGGCCTTTCTGGGCGGCACGCTTTTGGGCGGGGCGCTGGGCGTCGTGACCATGTGCCTTGTGCAGATCAACCGCGAATGAAGCGGGCAAACGCCGAATAAGATAGAACACCGACTGAATTTAGGAGGCTGTTTTATGCTGAGTTCGGCGTTTTTGCTTTTGCTGTCGGGGGCGCTCATCTCTCTGCGGCTGGGGCCGGGCAGCGGCTCGTTTCCCCGCGCGCTGCAGCCGGAGGAGGAGCGGGAGCTGGTGACGGCCTGGGTGGAGCAGGGGGACGAGGCCGCCCGCAACCGCCTGATCGAGCACAATCTGCGCCTGGTGGCCCACATCATCAAAAAGTACTATGCAGCCGGCGCCGACCAGGAGGACCTGGTGAGCATCGGCACCGTGGGGCTCATCAAGGCGGTCAGCACCTATCGCCCGGACAAAAATGTGCGCCTGGCCACTTACGCCAGCCGCTGCATCGAGAACGAAGTGCTCATGTACTTCCGCAGCCAGCGGAAAAGCGCCCAGGACCTGCGGCTGTCTGACACGATCGAGAGCGACCGGGAGGGCAACAGCCTGTCCATCCAGGACGTGCTGGCCCAGGACGACGATATGTTCGACGCCGTCTCCGCCGCGGAGATGCGCCGCCGCGTCCGACAGTGTGTGGACAGCGTCCTGACGCCGCGGGAAACGGAGCTCATCTACGCCCGCTACGGCCTGGCGCCCGGCTCGCGCCCGCTGACCCAGCGGGAGACGGCGCAGATGCTGGGCATCAGCCGATCTTACGTATCGCGCATCGAAAAAAAGGCCCTGGAAAAGCTGCGAAGGGCACTGGAATAAGAAAGCCCGGGGCTGCGGAAGCAGCCCCGGGCTTAAAAACTGCGGGATCAGCGAGAATCAGCTGTTGGCCTTCGCCTTGCGGGCGGCCTTGCGGCGCTCCAGCTCGGAGACGATGATGGCGCAGCTGGCGTCGCCGGTGATGTTGACGGTGGTGCGGCCCATGTCGAAGATGCGGTCGATACCGGCGACCAGGGCAATGCCCTCCACCGGCAGGCCCACGCTCTGCAGCACCATGGCCAGCATGATCATGCCCGCGCCGGGCACGCCGGCGGTGCCGATGGAGGCCAGGGTGGCGGTCAGCACGATGGTGAGCATCTGGGGGAAGGTCAGGGAAATGCCGAAGCAGGAGGCAATGAAGATGGAGCAGACGCCCTGGTAGATGGCGGTGCCGTCCATGTTGACGGTGGCGCCCAGGGGCAGCACGAAGGAGGAGACGTCCTTATCCGCGCCCAGCTTTTCGCTGCACTCCATGTTCAGCGGCAGCGTGCCCACGGAGGAGGCAGAGGAGAAGGCCATCATCATGGCGGGCAGCATGCCCTTGAAGAACTTCAGCGGGCTCATGCCGGCGCCGGCCTTGACGGCGACGGAGTAGACGATCACCATGTGGATGATGTAGGCGATGTAGGCCACCAGCAGCACCATGGCAAGGCTGCCCAGCACGCTCGGTCCGTTCTCCGCCACCACGGGACAGATGAGGCAGAACACGCCGATGGGGGAGAGCTTGATGATCATCTCCATGGCCTTCATGAAGGTGTCGTTGAGGGTCTCGACCAGCTTGAACTCCAGCTGCTTCTTCTCACCGATGAGCAGCAGGGAGAAGCCGATGAGCAGGCTGGCGACGATGATCTGCAGCATGTTGGCGTTGACAAAGGGGGCCAGGAAGTTGCTGGGGAAGATGCCCACCAGCGTATCCATAAAGCTCACCGGGTCTTTGGCGGCATATTCCAGGCCGCTGGTCTGCAGCACGGGGAACACGCCCTTGAAGATGTTGGCGAAGAGCAGTCCGATGATGATGGCCAGCGCCGTGGTGCACAGGTAATAGACGATGGTCTTCACGCCGACGGAGCCGACCTTGCGGATGTCCCGCATGGAGATGACGCCGGACATGATGGAGAAGAACACTAGCGGGGTGACGACCCACTTGACCAGGTTCAGGAAGATGGTGCCGAAGGGCTTGATGTAGGTGTTGGCAAAGGCCACCTGCTTCGTCAGGGCAATGCCCACCACGATGCCCAGCACCAGCGCGATAAAAATCTGCACCGCGAGGGAGAGCTTTTTCTTGGATTTTTCCATTGCGATTTCCTCTCAGTCTCTTTTTATTTTTCCAAACCCGGTCATGCGGGCGTGAAAACAAAACTCAGAAGACCCCCAGCACCTTCAAAAGCAGCAGCACCAGCACAAAAAGGATGATGGGGCGGGTGATCTTTGACCCCGCCTTGATGGCGAGGCCGGCGCCCAGATAGTTGCCCAGCATGTTGCAGGCCGCCGCCGCCAGGCCCAGGACGATGACCGTCTGGCCGGAGCGGAGAAAGACGATCAGACTGGTGGCGTTGGTCGCCAGGTTGATGGCCTTGCACATGCCGTTGGCCGAGCGCACGTCCATCTTCGCCAGAAGGGAGAAGGCGATGATGAGAAAGGTGCCGGTGCCGGGACCGTAAAACCCGTCGTACACGCCGATGACGCCCGCGGCAGCCGCGGCGATGACGGCGGTGCGCTTCCCCTCCGGGGCCGGGCCCTCCCGGTCGGAAAAGGTGTTTTTCCGCAGCACCAGAATGGCCGTCAGCGGCAGGACGACGTACAGCACCTTTGTCAGCACCTCGCTGTCCACCAGCAGGGACAGGTGCGCCCCGCACCAGGCCCCGGCCACCGCCGTGACCATGGCGGGCAGCGCGGCGCGCCAGGGGATGAAGCCCTTGAGGGCGAAGCGCACGGTCGCCAATGCCGTCCCGCAGGTGGAGGAGAGCTTGTTGGTGGCGATGGCCTGGTGGGCCGGCAGCCCGGCCAGCAGATAGGCCGGCAGGGAAATGAGCCCGCCGCCGCCGCCGATGGCATCCACAAATCCGGCCAGCAGCACCAGGGGGCAGACGATCAGAAAGGTTTTCAGGTCGGGAATCATGGAGCCTCCGGGATGCGTTATGTAAAGATTCTTTACGGACAGTATAAGGCCATTGCACCAAAAAAGCAAGGGGCGCGCACCCGCCGCAGCGCATTTTTTGACAATCTCCTCCAAATGTGGTATAATTCCACAATTAAGATACAAAATGATGCAAAGGCCGGATATACTGACCCGGCGGGAGGGTGAAGCCGATGATCAAAATTCTGGTGGTGGAGGACGAGAAGCCCATCAACGACCTCATTGAGATGAATCTGACCGAGGCGGGCTATGACTGCACCTGTGTGTACGACGGCATCGCCGCCTGCGACGCCGTGGAGGCGGAGCGCTTTGACCTGGTGCTGCTGGACATCATGCTGCCCGGGGCAGACGGCTATGAGGTGCTGGATTACATCAAGCCCATGGAGATCCCCGTGATCTTCCTCACCGCCAAGGGCAGCACCGACGACAAGGTCAAGGGCCTGAAGCTGGGCGCGGACGACTATCTCACCAAGCCCTTTGAG
>SVKR01000032.1 GCA_015068365.1 Oscillospiraceae bacterium | reverse complement strand
CGCTGCCTGCTCACGGGCCTGCCCAAGGCCGTCACTGTCAGCAGCAACGACATGATCGAAGCGCTGGAAGAGCCGCTGGAGAAGCTTCTGGAGACCATCCACATGGTGCTGGAGCGCACCCCGCCGGAGCTGGTGGCGGACATCTCCGTCAACGGCATCGTCATGTCCGGCGGGTGCAGCCTCATCTGGGGCCTGGACAAGCTCATCACCAGCCGCACCGGCATCGAGGCCGTGGTGGTGGACGATCCGCTGGCCTGCGCTGCCTACGGTGCGGGCAAAATGCTCCGGGAGCTGAACAACATGCAGGAGGGCATGATCAATCTGGCCCGGCGCAAACAGATGAAATAAGCGCCCAAAAGCGCATGACCCCCGCCGCGAATCGCGGCGGGGGTCATCAGACTGTAGACAAACCCTGTTTTGCAAAGGTACCGTCTTGCATGGGGGGGTGTGAGGGGGGCCGGGAGGCCCCCTGCACGTTCAATTCTCGCAAAAACCGGAACATTTTCAATGTTTCGGTTTTTGCTTTTCAAGCTGTCGACACTTTGTCGACAGCTTGATAACCCCCGCCGCATACTGCGGCGGGGGTCGTGCATTATTATTATTCAGATTTTATCTGCACCAGCAGGGCGGTGCCCTCCGGCTTCGTCAGGCGAAGCTCCATGCCGCCTGCGGCCGGGCGCTGCTCGATGCTGAGCGTCTCCCCTTCATAGCAGGGGGTACGGAAGATGACGTCCATCTGCCGGATCGCAAGCGTGCCCAGCTCCGCATTGGAAAAGCTGCCCAGCAGCGCGCGGACATAGGCGGCGTTATTCATGTGCCCGCCCAGGTCGATGTCGGTGGAGCGCACCGTGTAGTCACCGCGCTGCGTCCAGCCGTCCACTGTGTCGACGATGCGGGCGTAAGGCCCAGGGCAGGCGCTGGGCTCGGTGAAGCTCAGTCCCGCGGGGTAGACGTCCGCCAGAGGGGCAAGCTGGCCGGTTTTGGTGTTCAGCACGGCCCACTCCGTCTTGCCCGCGGCCAGGATCTGCCCGCCGCGAAGAAGCTGATAGCTGCGGTCGCAGCGCACTTTTCCGGGGGCCTCCGGCCAGGTGCGGGCCGTAACGGTCTCCATCATGCGGGGTAGCTCAAAAAAGCGGATCTGCGTTTTCACCGTCAGCCAGAAGAGATCGCGCCCGGCCATGGCCGCCGGGCCGTTGCCCAGAAGCTGCGCGTGCTGGGAGGCAAAGTCCATGAAAAGAGCGAACACGCTGTGCAGGCTCAGGTGCCCGTCTGCGCCGCAGACGCTGGGCAAAATCAGATAGGGACGCTCAAATACCTGCTCCATTCGCTGCCTCCTCTTTTTGCGCTGCCTGCTCATACTGGCGGCTGAATTCTTCTTCGATGCGGCGGACTTCGCCCTCGGCATTCAGAAAGGCCTGGGCCACGTCGGGGTCAAAGTGGGTGCCGGACTCCTCCCGGATGATGTCCATGGCTTTTTCAAAGGGGAAGGGGTCTTTATAGCTGCGGCGGGACACCAGCGCGTCGAACACGTCGGCCACCGCCATGATGCGGGCGGACAGGGGGATCTGATCGCCGGACAGGCCGCAGGGATAGCCCTTGCCGTCCCAGCGCTCGTGGTGGTAGGAGGCGAGGTTTTTCGCCTCCGCCAGATAGCCGGCGTCGGAAACCAGCGCGATGGCGTGGGAGATGATCTCGCCGCCGGCGGTGGTGTGATACTGCATGGCGTGAAATTCCTCGTCCGTCAGACGGCCGGGCTTATTCAGCAGCACGTCGGAGACCTGGATCTTGCCCACGTCGTGCAGCGGGGCGGAGTGCACCACATCCTGGATGTACTCGTCGGTGAGTACGTCGGTGAACTTGCCCTCCTTTTTCAGCTCCTGCATGATGACGTCGGCGTAGGCGGCAGTCTTGCGGACGTGGTCGCCGGTGCATTTGTCGCGGCTTTCCACCATGTCGGCGAGGACCAGGATCAGACCGTTCTGCATCTTGCTGATGGTGGCGGAATGCTGCTGAATATCGGCGATGTAGCGCATGGAATCCTCGGTGGTCTTTGCCAGCGCGTGGTAGAGGTTCTCAATTTCGTCGCCGGTGCGGATGCCGAGCTGACGGATGCGCTCCACGCTGCCGCTGCGGTCTTCATCGCTGGTGTAGGCAAAGCCGCCGGCGGCGTAGGACATGGAGTTGATGGGGAGGATCAGATTGTATTCGCTCAGCCACAGACCGGCGGCCAGCACCAGTATGATGAAGCCCAGGGTGAGGGTGACCACCTTTACGAGAAAGCGCACCGCTTCCTGCGTCAGCATGCCCATGGAAATATCCGCCGCGGCGTAGCAGACGCACTCACCGGCGCTGTTGTAGACCGGCTCATAGGCCGTTAAAAGCCAGCCGTATTTGTCGTCGGAGATGATGGGCTCAATCGGCCGTCCGGCCAGCAGATCGGGGAGGTAGGGGCGGAAGGATTCGTCGAATTCCACCACATCGCCGGGCTCACCGCCCTCCAGATCGTCGGTGTCCAGATCGAAGACCACGTGGCAGCCGTCTGACAGGATGCGATAGACATAGACGTACTGAATGTCCGTGGTGCTGTGCAGGATGTTATAAAGCACCGCCTCAGTCTCCTTGTAGCCTTCCGCCGCTTCGCCCAGAGTGAGGAAGTCATCCACCTGGTCGGGATTGATCATGCCGGCTTCCAGCTTGGCGATGTTCTCGCCCAGCTTGATGTGCTCGCTGATGGTAGTCTGCCGGTACTGCACAAAGCTGACCGCGCAGGCGGGGAGAATGGTCAGCACCGTTGCGAAGGTGAGCAGCAGCAGCACCTTGGCGCGCAGCGAAACGCTGCGGGTCTGGTGGCTCCTGGCCTGGGCCAGCGCCTCCTCCGACAGCGGCGCCTGCTGCCAGGCGGAGACCAAAAGCCGGTGCTTGAGGGATTTGGGCAGTACCTTCAAAAGAAGAAAGACGACCAGGCAGACGATGATCTTGTCGACCACGTCAATGGCAAAACCCGACACGAGCTGCGCGATGAACGGATCAACGCCGTTTTCGTACATCCGCGTCGCCAGGCCGGCGGAGATGCCGTCGCCGATGTTCATCCCGCTCAGAAGCCAGGCGATGACGCTGCTGAGCGCGCCGCCGATCAGCGCGAAGACGATCACCGGCAGCCACAGCCGCGGCAGCTTGTTGAAGCTGCCGTGACGATAAAGCAGCACGGCCGCCACGGCGATCAGCACGTTCAGAGCGCCGTAGTAGGCCGAAGAAGCGTCGGCGAAGCTGTTGATGAGGTTGGTCACAAAGCCCACGGCGATGCCCGGCAGAAATCCGCCCAGCGCCGCCGACAGAATGGTGCCGATCGTATCCAGGAACAGCGGCAGCTTCAGCCACAGTGCCAACTGCGCGCCGAGGAAGTTGATCAGCACGCTGACGATGCACAGCAGCAAAACCGCATAGGGCTTTGCGACCTGTCCCAGATCCTTTGGTTTGCGTTCGTTTTCCATGGAGAACCTCCTGAATGCAGCTGCAAAACGGACAGCACATTACGACAGTATAATTGTCAGGGCTCCAGCGCGTCCAGCGTGAGGACCTCAAAGCCCTCCGCCTTGCCTTTCAGCTTTACGCTGTCGCCCAGAGAAGTCGTTTTTGCCCGCGCACCGAGGGCGTCCGCCACGGCGCGGGAGATGTAAATCGTTCCGGCGGGGGCATTGGATTCCAGCCGCGACGCGGTGTTCACCGTGTCGCCGATGGCGGTGTAGTCCATGCGCGTCGGCGCGCCGATGTTGCCCACCACGGCGGGGCCGCAGTGCACCCCGATGCCGAAGCTGACGCCGCGGCCGAAGCGCTGCGTCAGATCCCGCTCCAGCGCCTTCGCGCCCTCCACCATGTCCATCGCCGCGCGGCAGGCCAGATAGACCGCGTCGTCCTGGGGCAGCGGCGCGTTCCAGAAGGCCATGGTGCAGTCGCCGACGAATTTGTCCAGCGTGCCGTGATGGCGTAGAATGCACTGCGTCGTCAGCGTCAGATAACGGTTGATGATCTCCACCACCGTGGGCGGGTCCAGCGACTCGCTCATGGAGGTGAAGCCGCGGATGTCCACGAAGAGTACGGCGATGTCGTAGGTCTTGCCGCCAAGCTCCAGCGCGTCGCTGCCCACGCGCAGCAGCTCGTGCATCACGGTGGGGTCCACATAGCGGCCGAAGGTGGCCGTGATGCGGCGCTTTTCCCGCTGGGCGCGGAAATAGTTCAAGGCCACCGCCGCGACAAACAGCAGCGTTGCCGCCAGCGGGACGTAGAGCACATGCAAAATCCAACCGCTGCGGTAAAGCAGCAGGCAGAGCCCGAGCCAGCCGAGCGAGACGGCGAGCCATACGATCACCGCGCCGCGGACGGGCCGGTCGATCAGCACATACAGGCACGCAGCGCAGATGCAGAAAAGGACCGCCGCCTGCGCGGCAGGGGAGACCTCCCTGGGATAAAAGCCGCTGCGGAACGCGTCGATGCCGTTGGCCTGGATCTCCACGCCGTACATCGGCGCGGCGTGATCCGCCGCGGTGCGGTACTCGTCCTGCATCCCGGCGGCATAGGGCCCGATCAGCACGATCTTTCCCGCGTAATAGTCCGGGTCGACGCTGCCCTGCAGCAGATCCGCCACAGAGATGCCGTCATAGTACCCGCCGCCTTTCGCGGAGAACGGGAGATAGAAAAACCCGTCCGCGGTCTCCGGCGGGGGATTCGGGGTCAGCCCCTTTTCAGCGCACCAGCGGCTGTAGAGCACCCAGGGAAAGGACGCGGCGCGCCCGAGGCCGGGTACGTCCACATACAGCAGGCTGTGGCGCATCACCCCGTCGCGGTCCGCCATGGCGTTGATGTGGCCGAAGTCGGCCTGCTCCGCCAGGGCGGGGTAGGGAGCGTCCCAGGCCAGTACGGCCCGGGGGTCCATATAGAAGTCATCGCCGTCCTCCACAAGGGCGCTGCCGAAGGTGGCCGCCGCTGCGACCACGACGTTGCCGCCGTCCGCGGCTGCTGCGGCCAAGGTTTCGTCCGCCTCCGGGTCGCTGCTTTCGCCGACATACAAAACGTCGATGCCGATCACGGCGGGGCGGCGGGCGGGGTCAGCCTCGTTCAAATAGGTGATGCAGTCGGCCATGACACTGCGGCTCCACGGCATGGGGCCCAAAAGCTCCACGGCGCGCCGGTCCATGCCGATGACCACGATCTCGCCGTCCCGCGCGACGGGACGCTGATAGAGCCGGTCGGACAGCCGGGCGTCCGCGGTGAAAAGCCAGCCGGAGAGCGCCAGCGCGCTCAGCACTGCCGCAGCCAGCGCCGCCAGGGCTGCCTTTCGCAGCCGCTGCGCCGCCTTCATGTTCCGCTCCCGCCCAGGACGCACTCCCAGGCTTTGCTCTCGCGGAACAGCCGGAACAGTTCGCCGTCGATAGCGCCCTCGTCCACCATCTCCTCCAGCACCTTCAGCGCCCTGTCCACGGGCATGGCGGGCTTATACGGCCGGTCCTGGGCGGTCAGAGCCTCGAAAACGTCAAGGATCGTCAGGATCCGCACCTCGGTCGGGATGTCCTCCGCCGTCAGATGCGCGGGGTAGCCCTTGCCGTTTAAAAGCTCGTGGTGCGCGCCGGCCCAGTGGGGCACCGCGCTGAAGAGCTTGGGGAAGGAGACGTGGCTGAGGATCTTCGAGGTGACCACCACGTGGTTCTGCATGATCTCCCGCTCGCCGTCCGTCAGCGTTCCGCGGCGCACACGCAGCCGCTCCAGCTCCGGTTCCGTGAACCAGGGGCGTGGATTGCCGCCTTCGTCGATGTAGCTGCGCAGGGCAAAGCGGTTCACCGCGTCCAGATCCTCATCGGACAAGTATCCGGCGGTGTTGACGCGCTCGACCAGCGCGGCGGCCTCGGTCAGCGCCGCGGCGCGGCGCTGCTGCTCCTGCGCGTCGATGCGCCCTTCGAGCAGGGCAATGCGGTCCAGCAGCCGGATGATGCGGAATCGGTCGTGGATGTCGTTCAGCAGCGGCCCCAGCCGCGTCTCCTTGTCCATGATTTCCGGCGGCACCGTGAGCTTGCCCACGTCGTGCAGCCAGATGCTCATGAGAAAGGCCCGGCGCTGCCGGTCGTCAAAGGCGTGCACATCGCCCCGGCGCTTCAGATCGTCCAGAAACGCCTCCGCTATGCGCACCATGTTGCGGGTGTGATGGGCGTTGTAAGGGGAGCGCTCGTCGATGGCGCTGGAGAGCGCGCCCACCAGGGAGTTCAGCAGCGCGGTGATCTGCTCGGCGTACTGCATGTTCACGACGCTCAGCGCCGCCTGGGAGGCGATGGCGGAGATGAGAAACTCCATATCCGGGTCAAAGGGCACGGTGTCGCCCCGCTCGTCCAGCGCGTTGATGAGCTGCATCACGCCGATCAAGTCGCCCTGGTCGTTGGACAGGGGCACCACCAGCATGCTCTGCGTGCGGTAGCCTGTCATGGCGTCGTAGCGCAGCGAGCCGGTGAAATCAAAGCGCGTGTCCTGGCGCACGTCGGGGACGTTGATGGAGGTATTGTGGATCGCCGCCCAGGAGCAGACGTACTGCTCCTCCAGCGGAACGGGGGGCAGCTGGATGGGATCGTTGTGCCCGCCCTGGCGGATGTGCTGGCTGCGGGTGACCATGCGGCAGAAGTGCAGCGCATCCTCCTCCAGCAGATACAGTGTGCCGGCATCGCAGCAGGCGATGTCCATGGCGGTGTCGAGGATGCTGCTCAAAAGCGCCTCGCGGTCGTGCAGCGCGGTCAGTGCCAGGCAGCCGGTCAGTACCCGGCGCATGTCCCTGCCGGTCACAGCGCGATCACCTCTCCCTCACGGGCAATCTCACAGTTGGGGTTGATTTTGCGTACCTCAGCCATCGCGCCGTCCAGCACATCGTCGGTGTGGGTCGGGTCAT
>SVKR01000003.1 GCA_015068365.1 Oscillospiraceae bacterium | reverse complement strand
CTCCTCCCCTTCCTCAGCAAGGCCGACCTGCGGGAGGCCTATCCCTACGGCCTGCTGGGCACGGATCTGCGCAACTGCGTGCGCATCCACTCCACCTCCGGCACCACGGGCAAGCGCGTGGTGGCCTTCTACCCCCAGAAGGACATCGACATGTGGGAAGAGTGCTGCGCCCGCGCCATCGTGGCGGCCGGCGGCAGCAATGAAGACGTGGTGCAGGTCTGCTACGGTTACGGACTGTTCACCGGCGGCTCCGGGCTGCACGGCGGCTCGCACAAGGTGGGCTGCCTGACGCTGCCCATGTCCTCCGGCAATACGGACCGGCAGATCCAGTTCATGATGGACTTGAACGCCACCATTCTGTGCTGCACGCCGTCCTACGCCGCCTACATCGGCGAGACGCTGGCGGCCAAGGGCTACGCCCCCGGAGACAACAAGCTGAAAGCCGGCATCTTCGGCGCGGAGCCCTGGACTGAGGAGATGCGCCGGAGCATTGAGAAGAGCCTTGGCATCAAGGCCTACGACATCTACGGGCTGACGGAGATCAGCGGCCCGGGCGTGGCCTTTGAGTGCGAAGCGCAGAGCGGCATGCACATCAACGAGGACCACTTCTATGCGGAGGTCATCGACCCGGATACCGGCGAGGTGCTGCCCGAGGGCAGCCGGGGCGAGCTGGTGTTCACCTCGCTGGACAAGGAGGGCTTCCCCCTGCTGCGCTATCGCACGCGGGACATCTGCGTGCTCAGCCGCGAGGCATGCCCCTGCGGGCGCACCCATGTGAAGATGAGCAAGCCGCTGGGCCGCAGCGACGATATGATGATCATCCGCGGCGTCAACGTCTTCCCCAGCCAGATCGAGACCGTGCTGCTGAACGAGGGTTACTCCCCCAACTATCGCATCGAAGTGGACCGCGTGGGCAACAACGACACGCTGGACGTGTATGTGGAGCTGAATCCCGACCAGCTTTCCGACAAGATTTCCGACATTCAGCGGCGGGAGAAAAAGCTGGAAGGCGCCATGCGCGCCATGCTGGGCATCGGCCCGAAGATGCATCTGGTGGCGCCCGGCACCATCACCCGCAGTGAGGGCAAGGCCGTGCGCGTGGTAGACAAGCGCAAGCTGCATGACTGAGAAAGGAGAAAACACCATGGCAATCACGCAGATCACAGTGTTTTTGGAGAACAAGCCCGGCCAGCTGGCCGCGGCGGTCCGGCGGATCAGCGGCGCGGGGGTCAACATCCGGGCGCTGAGCCTGGCGGACACGAAGGATTTCGGCCTGCTGCGGCTGATCGTGGACGACGTGCCCACGGCCAAACAGGTTTTGAGCGAGCATTCCATCGTCCTGGAAACGCCGGTCATCGCCGCGCGGATGGATGATGAGGCCGGCGCACTGAGCCACATTCTGCAGCTGCTTGAAACAACGGAGATCAACGTGGAATACATGTACGCCTTCACCGGCGCCAGCGCCGGCAGCGCCTATGTGGTGCTGCGGGTGGACGACAGCGGCAAGGCGGAGGCAGCGCTCACCGGCGGTGGGGTCACCCTGCTGACCGATGCGGAGATGAAGGCCATCGTCTGACCAAAAGAATAACGCTCAATTCTGCCGGGCTCTGCCCGGCAGAATCTTTTACCGGGGGAGAAGCGGGCGCACCCGTCGGCTGACCAGCTCAGCCAGCGCGATTTTGACCAGGTCCGGCAAAACGTAGGGCAGCACGCACAGCCCCAGCGCGGCAAAGAAGCCGTAATGGGTGCCGCGGCTGTGGAACACCGCGACGAACCAGAGCGTGCCGAAGAGATAGCACAGGCAGTGCTCGGCCATGAGCAGCGCGATGCGCAGCGGCGTGCGCAGACGCTCCATGCAGTTTTGCAGCAGAATGTGGGCCATGCCGGTGCACAAAAAGCCGATGAGGTAACCGCCCGTAGGGCCGATCAGATGGCCCAGCCCGCCGCGAAAACCGGAGAACACCGGAAGGCCGACCAGGCCCAGGAGCAGGTAAAGCCCGATGGCGATGGTGCCGTCCACCCCGCCGAGGAGCAGCAGCGCTGCGAACACAGCGAAGGTCTGCATGGTGAAGGGCACCGTGAAGGGCACTGTGATCCACGCGCAGATGCTGAGCACCACGGCCATCAGCGCGATCTGCGCCATGCGGCGCAGCGTAAAGGGGCGTCTTTTCGTCATTGATCTGCACGCTCCTGCCGGCGGATGTCCTCCGCGGTCTTGCCGTCAAGCAGCAGCAGCTTTTCCGCCAGAAGGCGTGCAAAGCCGCTGACAACGGCGGATGTGGTGATGAGGTCCACCGTGTCGGTGGTGGAGATTTCCGTCTGCTCGGCGTGGTCCAGGATCCCCGCCGCCACCTCGCGCACCTGTTCGATGAAGAACAGCGCGCTGGCCCGGTGACGGGCGGCAAAGGCAGTATAGGTCTGGCGCAGCTCCTCCTCGCTCAGCCCCATGGGGATCATGGTCTGCAGCGTGGCGATGCTCATGCACTGCTTCAGCGTGCAGATCATGATGAGATAGGCGATGTGGCTGCGGTAATACTTCTTCTTCACCGGCTCGGGCATGATCTTCTTGCGGACATAGTTGTTGATGGCCGCCGGGGTGATGACCTGCTCCTCCTTCAGCTCCGGGGGCAGATAGTCCAGATACTGCTTCAGCAGCGTCACCACCTGGTCCATGTACAGGCCGATGTCGTGGATCTCCTCCCAGTCGGGAAGGCGATAATTCAAAAGGTATTTTTCCCAGCGGCGCAGCTTTGCCGCGATCAGATCCTTATCGTAGGTCATCTGACATCCTCCCGGAAACGAGGCGAATTTGCCGGATCGTTTTTTCTTGGCTAGCATTATATCATAAATCATTCAGTAATCAAGTACATTTTGATTTTCTTTGAAGTTGACATTGCTATATGCCCGTGGTAATATAATCTAGCATATTAGATTTACGCATGGGAGGGCCGAGGCATGAGACCGCAGTGGTTCCGGCTGGACAACGCCGCGCTGATCTTTCCCGCTGTGATGCGCCGGGGCTGGAACAACGCCTTTCGCCTTTCCGCCACGCTGAGCGAGCCGGTGGACCCGGCGCTGCTGCGTCAGGCCGCGGAAGATCTGCGAGCGCGCTTTCCCAGCTTTTTCGTCCGGCTGCGTTGGGGCTTTTTCTGGTACTATCTGGAGCAGACCGAAGCCCCGGTCACTGTCCGGGAGGAGTACGCCTATCCCCTCACCCACATGTCCCGGCGGGAGCTGGGGGAAAGCTGCCTGCGCTTTTTCTGCTACGGAAACCGGCTGGCCGTGGAGTTTTTCCACTCCGTCACCGACGGCAGCGGTGGGATGGTGTTTCTGAAAAACCTCTGCGCCCGCTATCTGACCCTGCGCTTCGGCATTTCCGTCCCGGCGGAGGACGGCATCGTCGCCCTTTCCGACCCGCCGCAGCCGGAGGAGCTGGAGGACAGCTTTCTGCGCCACTGCGGGCAAAGGCCGCTGCGCAGCACGCTGAGCGCCGCGGTGCATCTGCGCGGCACCGTGGAGCCGGACGGCTTTCGCCATCTGGTCTGCGGCACGGTGGAGACAGCGGCGCTGCGCGCTGCGGCGCAAGGCTTCGGCGTCAGTGTGACGGCATTTCTCGCCGCCGTGATGGCGGAGGCCATCATCGCCATGCAGCGGGAGCGCACGCCGCTGCGCGCCTGGCGGCCCGTGCGCATCACGGTGCCGGTGGACCTGCGGCGGCTTTACGGCAGCGCGACGCTGCGCAACTTTGCCCTGACGCTGGATGTCGGCGTGGACCCCCGGCTGGGGGACTATGATCTGCCGGCGCTGTGCCGCCAGATCTCCCACCAGCTGAAGGCAGAGGCCGTGCCGCAGAAGCTGTCCGGGCGCATCGCGGAAAACGTCAACCCCCAGCGCAACCCCATTCTGCGGGCGATGCCCCTTTTCATCAAGACGCCGGTGATGCGCATGGTCTATGCCGCCCGGGGCGAAAAGGGCGGCTGCCTCAATGTCTCCAACCTGGGTGAGACGGCGCTGCCGGAGGTGATGCGGGCGTATGTGCGTCGCTTTGACTTTGTGGTGGGCGTGCAGCTCACCTATCCCAATAACTGCTCCGTCGTCAGCTACGGCGGCGCCACGCGTATCAACATGATCCGCAGCATCCGCCAGTCGGAGCTGGAGCGCCGCTTTTTCTCCCGGCTCGTGGAGCTGGGCGTGCCGGTGGAGATCGAGAGCAACCGGAGGTGAAGTGCTCTTGTATTGCTGGAAGTGCGGCGTCCGCCTTGCCGAGGGCGAGACGGTCTGTCCGCTGTGCCAAACACGTCTTCCGGTGCCGGACGGCGCCGTTGAGACGAAAAAGACCTATTCCGACCTCTACCCCGCCGAGGCGCACCACGCGCAGTATCTGGCGCTGGGCCTGGTGACGGCGGTGCTGGCCGCGGCGGCGCTGAGCACGCTGCTGCTGTGCCTGAAGCTCTATGGCGCAGCGGCCTGGTCCGGCTATGTGATGCTGGGCTGCGCGCTGGCCTGGATTATCCTGATCCTGCCCCGCTGGTTCCGCCGGCCCAGCCCCACGCTGTTTCTGGCGGTGGATTTCATCGCCGCGGGCGGCTTTCTGCTGTATGTCTGCCTGAAAACCGGCGGGCACTGGTTTCTGAGCTTTGCCTTCCCCATCACCGGGATGCTGTGCATCCTGTCCCTGTGCGCCTCAATTTTGCTGCGCAAGCTGCGCCGGGGCAGGCTTTTTGTGGTGGCGGGGCTCTTCCTTGCGCTGGGCGGCTGCTGCATGCTGGCGGAGCTGTTCGCCCACATCACCTTTCACACGCGGATGTTTCTCTGGTCGCTTTACGGCGCGGCGTTTTTCGGCGCCATCGGCGCGCTGCTGCTGATCGCGGCCATCGTCCCGGCGCTGCGGGATTATCTGGAACGAAAGTTCTTCATCTGAAAAGGACGACGACATGAGTTTTCAAATCTTTACCGACACCTCCGCCAACCTCCCCACTGCGCTGGCGCAGGAAAAGCAGATCGGCGTGATTCCCTTCACCTATATCGTGGAGGGCGAGGAGCGCAGCTGCCTGGACACGGAGGCCTTTGACGGCGCGGAATACTACGGCCTTCTGCGCTCCCGGGCCAACATCAGCACCTCGCAGATCAACCCGCAGCGCTATGTGGAATACATGGAGCCTGCGTTGAAAGCCGGACAGGACATTTTGTACATCGGCATGAGTTCGGGCATCAGCGGATCGTATCAGTCCGCCTGCATCGCGGCAGAGCAGCTGCGCGACGCCTACCCCCAGCGCGAGGTGCGCACGGTGGACACCTTGGGCGCTTCGCTGGGCGAGGGGCTGGTGGTGCTGTCCGCGGCGGAAAACCGGGACAAGGGGCTTTCCCTGGACAACACCGTGTCCGCCGCGTTGAAGCAGAGTCAATGCATGTACCAGGTTTTTCTGGTGGACGACCTGTTTCATCTGAAGAAAAACGGGCGGCTTTCCAACGCCGCCTCCATCGTCGGCACGGTGCTGCAGATCAAGCCTATCCTCAAGGGCAACGAGCAGGGGCAGATCGTCTGCATCGCAAAGGAGCGCGGCCGCCGCAGGGCCATCCGCGCCCTGGCCGACCACTATAAGGCCTATGTCAAGGACGCGCCGCACCAGACGGTGGGCATCGCCCACGCCGACTGCGCCGAGGACGCGGAATACTTAAGCGGTCTCATTCGGGAAGCGGCGCGGCCGAAAAGCGTGCTGAACGTGCTCTACGAGCCGGTGACCGGCTCGCATGTGGGATCGGGCACGCTGGCGCTGTTCTTCCGGGGCGATGAGCTCGTGCGCAGCAAGGATTAATTAAGAAAACGGGAAGCCGGCGGCTTCCCGTTTTCAGCTTGTCAATGAACACGTTCTTTGACAAGCTGAGCAAGTTTTTCGAACGATTGAAATGTACGAAAATGTTCGAAAAACTTGTTGATTGAACGTGAAAGACACCCTTCCTGGGTTTCTTTCACACTATCTTCCTTCCCGTAATCTCAACCTGCATACACTTTTTTGACAGTCTGAAAACGGGAAGCCGGCGGCTTCCCGTTTTCTTCATAGTATGACCTTCCAGGCCTCCAGCAGTCTGGGCATGGTCCAGGCCGCGTTGGCCGGGCTGGTGGAGGGCAGGACCGCGGCCTCCATGCCAAGCGTCTTCGCCTGGTATTGGTGAAAGTAGCGCCCGGACGTTGCGCCGTTGCAGAAAATGCGCATGACCTTGCTGCCGGAGAGGATCGGGCGCAGATCCGTCGGCACCACGCTGCGGATGGAGCTGTCGCTGCTGCCGACGATGTCGCAGGCGTAGATGGTGTCCCACAGCGCCACATGGTGGCGCAGCGCCAACGCCCGCTTCTCCTCCACCGTCGCCGGCGCCGCTTCGCCGAACAATGCGGCCAGCAGCGGCCAGAAGCGGTTTTGCGGGTGGCCGTAAAAGAAATTCTGTTCCCGGGACTTCACCGACGGCAGGCTGCCCAGGATGAGCACCGTGCTCTCCGCGTCATAGAGCGGCCCGAAGGGATGGACGATGTGGGTGTACGCTTTCATTGATCGGTCCCGCTCGTATTATGTAAACTGATTGCCGCGGCGTAGAGTTCGTCCAGCGCGAAGCCGAGGAGCATCCCCGCGACGATGTCCGTCAGCCAGTGAACACCGGAGAGCAGGCGCAGCAGCACCGTTGCGAAGCCCAGGAGGATGCAGAGGCCATATAGCACGCTCCGCGCCGTCTTCTGCTTCAGATAGCGGGAGACAAGCTGCGCCGCGCTGCCGAAGATCACATAGGCCAGCATGGAGTGGGAGGACGGAAAAGAAGCGGCCGGGACCGTCTCCCCGGGAAGGAGCACCGGGCGGTAATTGACGACGAGCTTTTCAAAGAGAACATACAGGCAGCCGAGGACGATGTAGAGCACGCCGAGCGCCAGGATCTCCCGGTCCACCTTCCACAGGCTTTTGCGGCGCAGGAGCTGGACCAGTCCCACGCAGGCGAACGCCGCCGCGACGGCCAGGGCCAGGTAGCCCAGGTATTCCGAGACGGTGTAGGCCCCCATGTGGACGCCGATGGCCTTCTGCGCGGCGGCATTGATGCCGGAAAGCCCCACCGCCGTGCCCTCGGGGCCGATGGGCGAAACGTCCACGCACTTGACGAGGACGAGCACAAGCACGAACAGCGCGGCAAAGATGCCGGCGGCGGTCAGATGTTTTTTCATGGATCGGATTCTCCTTTTGAGGGTTTTACGCGCAGCGTGCGCAGATATGCCTTGCGCGCAGGGTCGATGCGGTTGCTCTCGATGGCTTTTTGGATGGTCTTGTTGTGCGTCCAGGGGTCGAGCCGCCGGGACGTGAGGAACGGGAGCGCCGCGTCATACTGCTTGGCCAGCGCCGTAGCGAAATACCAGGCCGTCATCATGCGGACATAGTATTCCTCCGAATCCACCGCCGCCGCCAGCTCCAGACAGGCCGGGTCAAACTCCGCGTCCAGATAGTGCTCCATCAGCATCTTGATGCCAAAGCGCTGCACATAGGGCTTCTCCGACACCAGAAAGCGGCGCACCTCCCCCAGCAGTTCGCCCCGGTTTTTCCGGAACACCCGAGGCGACATCTGGTCGCAGGTGGCCCAGTTGTCCACATAGGGCAAAAAGTCCTCCAGCGCCCGCAGACAGGCGGTATAGTCCTTCATTCCGGAGATGAGGAAAGCGTGAAGCTGGTTTTCGTCAAAATAGGCATGGGGCAGATCGGCGAGGAACTCCCCCAGGTCCGGCCGGGCGGATAACTGCTTCGCCAGCGCCCGCAGCGCCGGGGTGCGCACCCCGATGAACGCCTCCTTCGGCACCGAGGGCAGCAGAGCGCTTTGGAAAGCGCGGTAGGGTTCGTCCCGCAATTGGAAAAGCTCCGCGCGGATGTCATCGACGATCATGGTTCGCGCTCCCCTTCCCGATTTGAACTTGCACCGTCCGCAATTTGCCGGGTCAGGCGTACGACGCACTCCACATGGGCGGTGCGGGGGAAGAGATCGTAAGCCACGGCGGCATCGGCGGCGTAGCCCAGGGCGGCAAAGCGCTTTAAATCCCTGGCCTGGGTGCCCACGTCGCAGGACACATAGACGATCCGCGCCGGGGCCATGGCGCACACAGCGTCGATCACCGCCTCGGAAAGCCCCTTGCGGGGCGGGTCCAGCACCACGGCGTCTGGGTGCAGGCCGCGCCGGGCAAGTTCGGCGGCCGCCTCCCCGGCGTCGGCGCAGAGAAATTCAACATTATGTAAACCATTGCGCAGGGCATTGGCCCGTGCGTTCTCCACCGCAGCGGGGACGATCTCCGCGCCGATGACCTGCTTCGCTCCCCGGGCGAGACACAGCGAGATGGTGCCCGCACCGCAGTAGAGGTCCAGCACCAACTGCGTCCCCTCGGGCGCGGCGAACTCCAATGCCTTGGCGTAAAGTCGCTCGGCCTGGAGGGCGTTGACCTGGTAAAAGCTCCGGGGTGAGAGGTCAAATTCTGCGCCGCACAGCGTATCCCGCAGCGTGTCACTGCCCCAGATCGTATAAAACTCCCCTGCCAGCACCGTGTTGCCCGCCGTTTTGTTCACGTTCAGAATGACGCCCACGGTCTCCGGGCAGGCGCGGCGCACCGCCTCGGCCAGCGCCCCGGTCTTCGCCCCGAAGCCGCCGGCTGCCACCACGGTGACCTGCAGCGCGCCGTCCCGTGCTGTGCGGGTGAAGATATGGCGCAGCGTCCCGGCGCCCGTTGCCTCATCATAGGCGGGAATGCCGTTCTCCAGGCAGAACTCGCAGACGGCCCGGGCCGCCCGGTCGGCCGCGGGCGACAGCAGCAGGCAGCGCTCGATGGGGATGACGTCATGGCTGCGGGGACGGAAAAAGCCATGGCGCAGGGCGCTGTCCACGGCGTAGATGCCCTTGTTGCGGTAGCCCTGCGTCTCCGGCGCGCCCACGATGGCGGAAACGCGCAGCTCCAGTCCGCCGATGCGGCGGTAGGCCTCGTCCGCCCGAGTACGCTTGAACTCCAGCTCCTTTTCATAGGTCATGTGCCGCAGGGCGCAGCCGCCGCAGCGGGGATAGGCCGGGCAGTCCGGCGCGATGCGCGCGTCCGACGGGCGCAGGCAGCGCTCCCCCTTGCCGAAGGCGGCGCTGGCGCGCACCTTGACGATGCGCACATCCCAGGTCTCCCCCGGGATGGCGCCGGGGATGAAGACGGCCTGACCGTCAATGTGGGCGACGCCCGCGCCGTCGCTGCTCCAGGTGCTGATCTCGCAGGGATATATTTCGTTTTTCTTCAAAGTACTCATAAATGGTATTTTATCACAATGAGCGGCAATACACAACAAAAAGCGAGGGGCGAATGCTTCTCCCTCGCTTTTCCTGTCATTTATGCGCAAAAACGGTGCTTGCCGATGACCACCAGCAGCGGGCGCGACCAGATCCATTTGCTGGTGGCGGTGGCCGGATTGAAATAGTAGATGGCGCCGCCGCTGGGGTCCCAGCCGTTCAGCGCGTCCCGGGCCGCCTGATAGCAGGAATCGGCCACCGGGCGGTTGAACTGCCCGTCCTGCAGGCAGGAAAAGGCCCCCGGCTGATAGATGACGCCGGACATGGTGTTGGGAAAGGACGGGTGCTTCATGCGGTTGAGCACCACCGCCCCCACCGCCACCTGGCCGACGTAGGGCTCGCCCCGGGCCTCGGCGGAGATCAGCCGGGCCAGCAGCGCCACGTCGCCGCCGCTGCTGCCCGCGGCCGTACTGTCCGAAATGCCCATGGCCTTCAGCGTCTGCGGCCCGGCCTTTCCGTCCACGGTAAGGCCGTTTTTCTTCTGAAAGGCGCGCACGGCGGCTTCCGTCGCGCTGCCGTACACCCCGTCCACACTGCCGGAGTAGTAGCCCCAGCTTTTCAGCTTCGTCTGGATCTGCTTCACCACGGTTCCGGTGCTGCCCCGCTGATAGGACGCCGCCAGCGCGCTCTGGGCCAGGCAAATCACCAGGATGTTCACCGCGAACAGCACCGCCAGTGCCAGGATCAGCTTCTTTTTCTCCGTCATAAAGGAATCCGCCCCTTCGCATCAACCGATTTCTTCTGCAAATCAGTCTGCGCAGGGGCGAAAAAATTATGAAAGTAAATAATGCGTGGCCTGGTATTTATTTACTTTGTACCAAAAATACGGTCGCCGGCATCACCCAGACCGGGGACGATGTAGCCGTTGTCATTGAGGTGGCTGTCCACCGCGCCGCAGTAGATGTCCACGTCCGGGTGGGATTTCTGGATGCGCTCGATGCCCTCGGGCACGGCGACCAGCACCATCAGCTTGATGTTGGTGCAGCCGCGTTTTTTCATCTCGGTGATGGCGGCCTCGGCGCTGCCGCCGGTGGCCAGCATGGGGTCGACGATCAGCACCTCGCGCTCGGCGATGTCCTTGGGGGTCTTGCAGAAATAGGTGTGCGGCTCCAGCGTGTCCTCATCGCGGTACATGCCGATGTGGCCCACGCGGGCGGAGGGGACCATGCGCAGCACGCCCTCCACCAGGCCGAGCCCGGCGCGCAGGATGGGGATCACGGCGATCTTTTTGCCCGCCAGGGTGGGCGCGTCCATCGCGCAGATGGGCGTTTCAATGTGCTTGGTGGTCAGGGGCAGGTCGCGAGTGGCCTCATAGGTGATGAGCATGCCGATCTCGCTGACGAGGTCACGAAATTCCTTCACGCTGGTATTCTTATCACGCAGAATGGTCAGCTTGTGGGCGACCAGGGGGTGATCCACCACATGTACAGTGCTCATTGTCTTATTTCTCCTTTTTCATTCGTTCCAGCCGCTCCCGTTCCGCCTGGGAAAGGCGCAGGTACACCGGCAAAAGCTCCGCAGCGGACACGATCGTGCCCAGCTGCGCGGCGCGGCAGACGCCCCAGGCATTTTGCAGCCGGACGCCCTCCGGCGCCAGGAGCGCAGGCAGGGATTGCTCGATAAGATAATTATAGCACAGGACGCCGCCGTCGCCAAGGACAAAAATGGTTTTTTCTGTAGATTTCAGTTCCGCGGCCAGCTCGGGAAGGCCGATGGCCCGGTCTTTCGTCAGGCGGCGGGGCGCGCCGTTTTCGATGGTAAAAAGCGCATTGTAGACCTGGCTGCGCCGGGCGTCCATGGCGCAGCAGACGATGCTGTCCGCCGCCGCGGCGTCCACCGCGTTCCAGGCCATAGCCTCCAGCGTGGAAACGCCGACGGCCGGCTTGTCCGCGCCCCAGCAAAGGCCCTTCGCCGTGGAAACGCCGATGCGGATGCCGGTAAAGCTGCCCGGCCCCCGGGCCACTGCCACCGCGTCCAGGTCCGTCGGCTTCACGCCGCAGCGCGCCATGACCGCCTCGGCCATGGGCAGAAGGGTGCGGCTGTGGGTCAGGCCGTCATTGCGCAGTTCCAGTGCCAGCAGCGCCCCGTCCCGGGCAAGGGCGGCAGAGGCCGCCTTTGCGCTGGATTCCAGTGCGAGCATCAGCATGGTCTTCCCTCCCCGATGGTGATAAGGCGTTCGCTGTCGCCGGTTTTCTCGATGCGCACCGTGACCTCGTCGCCCTCGAAGGCGTCGGGCACGTTCTCGCTCCACTCCACGGCGCACACGCCGCCCCGGGACAGATAATCCTCCCAGCCGATGCCGAACAGCTCCTCAGAGGAGGCAAGGCGGTACATGTCAAAATGGTAAAGCTCCCGCGCGCCCAGGTATTCGTTGACAATGGTGAAGGTGGGGCTGCTGACGCGCGCGTCAATGCCCAGGCCCCGGGCCATGCCGCGGACAAAGGCGGTCTTGCCCGCGCCCAGATCGCCGTAAAGCGCCACCACGGCGCCGTCCGGCAGCGTTTTTGCCAGCTTCGCCCCGGCGGCTTCGGTTTCCGCTTCGCTTGTGCTTCGTATCGTCATGGTTCCGCTCCGTTTTCCCTTTGGTTTCTCCGGGTATTATACTCCCCCTTTCCCGGCGCGTAAAGTGGGAATTGAAAAAGCTTGCATTGCTCCCCGGAATCGTCTATAATTTTTACTAATATTGCGAAAAACGATGCATTGTTCCGCTAGGATGCACGAAAGGCAAGGAGGTGACGGGCCGGTGAAGAAGATTTTGCCCTTTCTCAAAGAATTTGTGACGCGCGCGGACATGGTGCTCTTTACGCTGTGCCTTGTCTGCTCGGTCTTCGGCATCGTCATGATCTCCAGCGCCACGGCCACCAGCAAGTCCGGCAGCGCCGGCTATGTCCTGGTGCAGACGGTGGCGCTGCTCATCGGCATCGCGCTTTTCATTCTCCTGACCGTGCTGGACGTGGACCCTATCGCCGACAAGTGGCCGATTTTGGTGGCGGTGTCCGTGCTGCTGCTGCTGGCGCTGATCCCCTTCGGGCACGACGACGGCACCGGCAACAAGAGCTGGATCCGCTTTCTCGGCATCGGCATCCAGCCCAGCGAGATCGTCAAGGTGGTCTACATCGTGCTGATGGCAAAGCACATCAGCTATCTCAAGGAATACAAAAACCTCAACCATGTGCTGTCCGTGGCGCAGCTTGCGGTGCATTTCGTCATCCCCTTCGCGCTGGTGGTGGTCATCTCCGCTGACCTGGGCAGCGCGCTGATCTTCCTTTTTATCTTCATTGTCATGCTCTTTGCCGCGGGACTGCGGATCTACTGGTTTGTGCTGGGCGTGGCCGCGATGGCGGCGGTGATCCCCTTCGCCTGGAGCCATATTCTGCGCCCGGACCAGATCGCCCGCATCCTCGCCCCCTATGACAGCAGCATCGACCCCACGGGGGACGACGTGATGTGGCAGGCAAGCCAAAGCAAGCTGGCCCTGGCCTCCGGCCAGCTGGTGGGCACGGGGCTTTATAAGGGCCCGCAGACGCAGAGCCAGGCCATCCCCGCCCAGCACACGGACTTCATCTTCTCCGTCATCGGCGAGGAGCTGGGCATGCTGGGCTGCTGTGTGGTGATGCTGCTTCTGCTGCTCATCATCGTGCGCTGCGTCGTCATCGGGCTGCGCTCGAAAAACACCATGAGCATGCTGGTGTGCTTCGGCGTTGCCGCAACGCTGCTGTTCCAGAGCTTTATCAACATCGGCATGTGCCTGGGCATCACCCCCGTCATCGGGCTGACGCTGCCCTTTTTCAGCTACGGCGGCTCCTCCACCTTCTCCCTTTTCGCCGCCGTCGGGCTGGTCTCCGGCGTCAAGTTCCGACCAAAGCCGGAGCGCTTCCACCGATACGAATAACATCTGAACAACACAAAACGGTCAGGGTCTTGTACCCTGACCGTTTTCCTATCATTTCAGAAAATCCAGAATTTCCTCCAGCGTCTTGCCGCTGGCCTCGGCCGCAGCAAGGATCGTCTTTTTGTCCTCCTCGGCCTTCTTCTCCGCCGCGGCCTTTTCCGCGTTGAGCTTCGCCCGCGCCAGCGTCTTCAGCTCGGACTTTTTGGCCTTCAGCTCCGCGTTCAGCCTGGCGATCTCGGATTCCACCTCGGCGATTTTTTCGTCCACGTTCTCAACCAGCAGCGTTTTTCTGTTCTTCGATCCTTTCGGACGGGGCATAATTCCATCTCCCTTTCGTTGTAAATGGTTTCCTGTGCGCTATTATAATGCACCGTAGGCGTGAAGTCAATCGAATGCGGGCGCATTTTCCGCAAGCAGTTCCGATGCCAGCGCAAAAACCTCCCGCGCGATGTCCTCTTTCGGACGCATCTCCCCGTCCCGGCAGCACTCCACGGTGTGCCAGCCGAGGCGCGCGGCGCAGTAATCCGCCGCGCGCTGGCAGCGGGCGAGGTAGGCCCGGTCGGATTCGTGCAGGTCTTTTTTCTCCGCATCGCCGCCGTAGCGCCCGTCCAGCAGGCGCTGACTCACCGCCGGGTCCACCCGGAGGAAGATGACGCCGCTCGGGGCGGGGATGCCCAGAAGCCGGTATTCATAGTCAAACAGCCAATCCAGAAACCCGTCCCACTGCGCCTCCGGCAGCTTGCTGCACTGGTGGATTGCGTTGCTGGTGGTATAGCGGTCAGCGATGATGACGCCGCGGACCCAGTCGCCTTTCCAGTCGCGTTTGAAGCTGGCGAAGCGGTCCACCGCGTAAAAGCTGCTGGCGGCAAAGGCGTTCACATCCTCCGGGTGGGTGCCGAACTGCCCGGCCAGGTACATCTTCACCAAAGAGCTGCTGGGGCTGTCATAATCCGGGAAGGAGACCGCGCGGACGGCGGTGCCGCGCTCGCGCAAGCGCTCGCAGAGCAGCTTGGCCTGGGTGGCCTTGCCGGAGCCGTCCAGCCCGTCGATGACGAGCAGCTTTTTCCCGTTCTCCATGCGCTTCACGGGTTCCACCGCCCGTCATAGCTGCCGGGGCCGGGCTGCTGGGGCTGGCCGTAGAACGGATCGGCCAGGGCGCGGTAGAAGTTGGCCTTGGTGACGTCATAGTACGGCAGGACGAAAATGCTGACCAGCGGAATAAGGCTGAGCAAAAACCAGCCGATGAAGCTGAGGTCCAGCACGAAAAGCTGGCCCTTGAAGCCGCGTGTCATCTCCTTGCTCTCCCGGATGCATTGCAGCGCGCCCTTTTCCGGATCATCGAAGAAGATATACGGCGCCATGGAATAGCGGTACGCCGCAACGATGCCGGGCACGACCAGCAGCAGCGACCAGAGGAAGATGAAGATCGCCTGCAGAATCTCCAGCCAGAGAAAGCGGAAAAACCAGTTGAACAGCTCAAACAGCGTGCCGACGTTGGCCGCCTGCCCCCGGGCCACATTGTAGCAGGCCAGGGAGAAGCCGCCGGTGAGCATGACGGTCATGACGGCGATGGCGATGCTGAGGATGGAGCCGGCAAAGCTGCGGTTCTGCTCGCTCGCGATCAAAAACTGCCGGATGGCCGCCTCGTCCTGGGCGAGGATGCCCATCACCTGCTGTTCGGTCAGCTGGGGCATCTGCAGCCGGTTGTCCAGCGCTGTCAGCACCAGGGAGATGAGCAGAAATACGAAGGCGATCAGATAGACGCTGGGCCGGTGGCTGTGCATGGCGCCGCGGGCATCCAGCTTCGCCTGTCTGCGGTCGATGGTGAAATACTGCATGTTATCTGCCTCCAGAGTTTGCGTTTGCTTTGAATGCGTCCGCCGCGTCCAGCTGCTCCGCAGCCGCCCGCAGCGCGGTCTCCGTGGCGATGTCGCCGCCGTGCAGCCGCGCCAGCTCCCGCACGCGGCCGTCCCGGTCCAGGGGCGTGACGCTGGTGAAGGTGCGCCCGTCGCGCACCGCCTTGCTGATGGCGAAATGGCTGTCCGCCATGGCGGCGATCTGCGGCAGGTGGGTGACGCAGATGATCTGCCGGGCGCGGGACAGATTGCCCATCTTCTCCCCCACCCGCTGGGCCGCGATGCCGGAAACGCCGGTGTCGATCTCGTCAAAGATCAACGTGTCCACTACATCGTATGCGGCCAGCACGCTCTTCATGGCCAGCATGATCCGGCTCAGCTCGCCGCCGGAGGCGATGCGGGCGATGCGGCCCGGCGCTTCGCCGGCGTTGGCGCTCATGAGAAAGCGCACGCTGTCGCAGCCGCCGGCGTTGAAGCCCGGCTCACCCGGCACCGCTTCCAGCTCCACGCGGAAGCGCACCGCGGGCATGTTCAGATCGCGCAGCTCGGATTCAATGCGCGTTTCCAGCTCCTTTGCCGCCCCGGCCCTGGCCTTGGACAGAGCCTTTGCCGCGGTCACGGCGCTCTGCTGCGCCTTTTTCAGATCCTGCTCCAGCGCCTGCAGCAAGTCCTCCGCGCTCTCCAGCTCACTGAGCTGGCGGCGGCGGTCGTCCAGGGCCTCCATGAGCCCGGCCTCGTCCGCGGCGTACTTCCGCTCCAGCCTGTGCAGAAGCGAAAGGCGGGTCTCGATGCGGTCAAACTCCTCGTCGGAAAAGTCCAGGCCGCGCAGAAAGTCGCTGATGCGCTCCGATGCGTCCGTCAGCAGAAAGCAGGCGTCGGAGACGCTTTTGGCCGCGTCGGAAAGCTCCGGGGCCACGGCCGCTGCCGCCTGCGTGCACTCCGCCGCGGCGCTGGCCAGGGCGATGGCGTTGTCGTCCGCCTCATACAGTGCGTCATAGGCCCGCTGCAGATTACCGGCGACCTTCCCTGCGTTTTTCATGAGGGTGCAGCGGCTTTCCAGCTCCTCCGTCTCGCCGGGGCGCACCTGCGCGCTCTCCAGCTCCTCGATCTCCGCGCTCAGCCGGGCGATGCGGCGTTCCTTCTCAAATTCGTCCATCCGCAGCCGTTCCATCTCGCTTTTGACGGCGCGATAGCGCGCGTAGGCGCCGGAAAACGCCGCGATCGCCTCGGGATAATCGCCGAAGCGGTCTAAGTATTCCAGGTGCCGCGTCTCATCCAGAAGCTGGCGTCCGTCGTTCTGGCCGTGGATGTCGAGCAAAAGCCCGCCGAGGCTGCGCAGCTGCTGTGCCGTCACCGGCACGCCGCAGACGCGGCAGGCGCTTTTGCCGTCCGCGCTGATGCGCCGGAGCAGAATCAGCTCGCCGTCGCAGTCGATCTCGTTTTCCTCCAGCCAGCGCTGCGCCGCGTCCGAGGCGGTGAACACCGCGCTGACCAGCGCCTTGTCCGCGCCTGCGCGGACGATCTCCCGGCTGGCGCGGCCGCCCAGCACGGCGTCAATGGCGTCAATGACGATGCTTTTGCCCGCGCCCGTCTCGCCCGTGAGGACGTTGAAGGCCGGGCCGAAGCGGATGTCGCTGCGCTCGATGACCGCGATATTCTCTATGTGCAGATCAGTAATCATATCGGATACTTCCCTGTTCCGCCGCTTACAGCAGCTTTTCGATCTCCAGGCAGAAATGCTCCGCCGCGGCGTTGTCCTTCATGGCGACAAAGGCGGTGTCATCCCCGGCGATGGAGCCCACCAGGTGGGGGATGTTCATACTGTCCAGGGTGGAGCAGGCCGCGTTGGCCAGGCCCGGCAGCGTTTTGATGACGATGATGTTCTGCGCCACAGCGTAGTCTACCACGCTCTCGCGGAAGATCTTGCGCAGGCGGGTGTCGTGGTCCAGAAGGCCGTCCTTCCCCGCGGCGACATAGCGATATGTCCCGTCGGCGGCCAGCTCCTTCACCAGATGCAGGTCGCGGATGTCGCGGCTGAGTGTGGCCTGGGTGCTCTTCACGCCCTCGCGCGCCAGGGCCTCCATCAGCTGATTCTGGGTCTCGATGCTCTCCCGCTCAATGATGGCGAGGATCTTTTCCTGTCTCGAAGATTTCATTTCGCTTCTCCCAGTTTCTCAAATACAACGTCGTAAAATGCCTTCTCCCCCACATGGGCGATCACGGTCTTGTGCCGGGCCTTGCGGACGATGAGCGTGTCGCCGCCGCGCATCTCAAAGCTGCCGCCGTCCACCGAGAGGAAGGCCTTGCAGCGCAGATCGCTCAGCGTCACAGTCACGACCCGGTCCGGCGCCAGCACAAAGCTGCGGGCGATGAGGGCGTGGGCGCAGATGGGGGCCAGGATGAGGTTTTCCGCCGTGGGCTCCACAATGGGGCCGCCGGCAGACAGCGAATAGGCCGTGGAGCCGGTGGGCGACGCCACCACGATGCCATCGCCGGAAAACTCCAGGATCTTCGTCCCGTCGCCCCGGGCGGTCATGTGGATGGTCTGCAAAACCCCGTGGATGAACGCATCATTCAGCGCAAAATCCCGGTAGATGATCTCGCCGTCGCGCTCCACCGCCAGCTCCAGCATCATGCGCGGACTGGGGAAAAACTCGCCCCTGGCCGCCGGCAGCAGCATTTCCAGCTCGCTGCGGTCCAGCTCCGCCATGAAGCCCATGCTGCCCAGGTTCACGCCGATGACCGGCACCTCATGCGGGGCGATGCGCCGCACGGTGTGCATGATCGTGCCGTCCCCGCCCAGGGAGACCACCAGCGAAGCGCCGTCGATGACGTCCGCCATCTCGTGCAGCGGCAGGTCGTCCGGCATGTCGTCCGGCCAGCCGTCCACCAGCTCCGGACTGATGCACACTTCAAAGCCCGCGCGCTCCAGCATCTCCCGGGCCTGCCGACAGGTCTCCAGCCGGCGGTCCTTGCTGGGGTTGGGGCAGAGGATCACACGCTTCATGCTTCAAACTCCTTGTGAGACGCCTCGACCACGGCCGACGCGTCGAATTTCGGGGCGTCGTGCGCCCCCTTTTTCAGCCAGGCAAGATACTCGATGTTTCCCTCCGGGCCGCGGATGGGGGAAAAATCCAGCCCCATCAGCGTAAAGCCCGCCGTCGGGAAAAACCCGATAAAGCTCTCCAGCACCGATCGGTGCACCGCACTGTCGCGCACGACGCCCTTTTTCCCCACGTTCTCCCGTCCGGCCTCGAACTGGGGCTTGATGAGGCAGATGAGGTCGCCGTCTGGCTTCAAAAGCTCCCGCACCGCGGGCAGCACCAGCCGGATGGAGATGAAGGACACGTCCATCACCGCCAGGTCCAGCGTATCCGGCACCTCGGCATGCGTCACATAGCGGAGGTTGGTGCGCTCTAAATTCACCACGCGCTCGTCCGTGCGCAGCTTCCAGGCCAGCTGGCCGTAGCCCACGTCCACGGCGTAGACCTTGGCGGCCCCGGCCTGGAGCAGCACGTCGGTAAATCCGCCGGTGGAGGCGCCGCAGTCGATGCACAGGCACCCTGCGGGGTCCACGGGAAAGACCTTCAGCGCCTTTTCCAGCTTTTTGCCGCCCCGGGAGACGTAGGCAAGCTGTTCGCCCCGGACTTCAATGGGCTTTTCCGGGTCCACGGCGGTGCCGGGTTTGTCCACCCGCTGCCCGTCCACGAACACGTTGCCCTCCATGATGGTGATCTTCGCCCGCTCCCGGGACTGGGAGAGCCCCTTGTCCACCAGGAGCTGGTCCAAACGTACTTTTTTCATCGGCAAAGCGCCTCCGCCCCGGCGGCAATGCCCGCCGCGTCCAATCCGAGCTGCGCCAGAAGCGCGCTCACGCTGCCGTGGGGCACGATGCCGCTGCCCAGATTGCGTGTCTCCGCTGCTTTCGGCGCGCTGCCCTGCCGGGCCAGCTCCGCCAGGATCCGGGTGCCAAGGCAGCCGGTGGCGGCGCAGTCCTCCGCGGTGAGGATTCGTCCGGTTTTGGCGACGGACGCGCAGAGCAGCGCAAAGTCCGGCGCGTCCAGGCGGTTGAGCTTCACCACCTCGGCGGAGATGCCCTTATCCTCCAGCACCAGCGCGGCGGCAAGGGCCTCGTTGATCAAAATGCCGTAGCTCACAAGCGTGATGTCGCTGCCCTCCCGCAAAATCAGGGCATCGCGTGCGGCGGTGTCTTCGCGGAAGGCGCCCTCGCCGCCTCGGGGATAGCGCAGGGCTGCCGGGCCATCCTGCGCAAAGGCGGCGCGCAGCATGCTGCCCACCTCGGCGAAGCTGGACGGGGCAAACACCGCCATGCCCGGCACGGCGGTGAGATAGCCCACGTCAAAGGCGCCCTGGTGGGTCTCCCCGTCCGCACCCACGATGCCGGCGCGGTCCACGCCGAACACCACCGGGAGGTGGTCCAGGCCCACGTCCTCGATAAGCTGGTCAAAGCCGCGCTGCAAAAAGCTGGAGTAGACCGCCAGCACGGGCCGCAGGCCCTGCTTGGCCATGCCCGCCGCCATGGTGACGGCGTGGCCCTCGGCAATGCCGACGTCGAAAAACCGCTCCGGCCAGCGCGCGGCAAAGCCGGAAAGCCCGGTGCCGTCCGCCATGGCGGCGGTGACGGCGGTGACGGCGGAGTTTTCCTGCGCCAGCGCCTCCAGCGCTGCGCCGAAGGCCGCGGAGAAGTCGGGCTTTTTCTCCTTGCTGACGCCCACGGCCGGGTCAAACGGCCCGACGCCGTGATACGCGGCGGGGTCGGCCTCCGCCGGGGCGTAGCCCTTGCCCTTGACAGTCAGCACGTGCAGCAGCACGGGCCGGCCCATCTCCCGGGCATAGCGGAGGGTGCGGGTCACGGTGCGGATGTCGTGGCCGTCAATGGGCCCGAGATAATAAAAGCCCATGTCCTCAAACATATTATCGGGCAAAAAGCGGTCCTTGATCCATTCCTTCACCCGGTGCAGCACCCGGTAGACGCTTTCATAGCGGCCGATGCCCCGGTGATAGGCCTGCTTCAACGCGATGTAGCCCGGCTTGACGCGCAGATGGCTGAGCAACCGCGCCAGGCCGCCCACGTTTTCGGCGATGCTCATGGCGTTGTCGTTCAGCACGACCACGATGGGCTCGCCGCTTGCGCCGCAGTCGGCCAGCCCTTCATAGGCCAGACCCCCGGTCATGGCGCCGTCGCCCACCACAGCGCAGACGGCGTAGTCCTCCCCGCGCAGCGTGCGCGCCCGGGCCATGCCCAGCGCGCAGGAGATGGCGGCGGAGGCGTGGCCGGAGATGCAGGCGTCATCCGGCGCTTCGCAGGGCTTGGGAAAGCCGGAAATGCCCCCCAGCTGGCGCAGCGAGGCGAATTGTTCCCGGCGTCCGGTCAAGATTTTATGGGCATAGCACTGATGCCCCACGTCAAAGACAATGCGGTCCCGGCTGCTGTCATAGACCCGATGCAGCGCCACGGTCAGCTCCACGGCGCCCAGGTTGGAGGCCAGGTGTCCCCCGGTCTGCGCCACGAGCTGCAGCAGCTCTTCCCGCAGCTCGTCGCATAAAAGCGGGAGCTGCTCGCGCGGCAGGGCCTTTACATCAGCCGAACTATGGATTTGATCCAGAATTTCCAATTCCGAGAAAACCCTTTCTCTTTTTGATAGGTGTAATGCGTATTATATCAAAACGCGCCCGCTTTTACAATCGGAAAGCCGGCGCGTTTTGGACAAAATTTATACAGACTATTCGTGAATATTCATGCAAAACTGCATTGCGCAGCATCAGTCCTCCGGCACGTCAAAGGGCAGCTCCTCGGGAGCGCCGTCCGGCCCCTTTTTCAGCCGCACCACCTGCTGCTCGGCCTGGTCCAGCAGCGCCGTGCAGCGGCGGATGAGCCCCGTCCCCTCCTCAAACAGTGCCATGGAATCACTGAGGGTCACATCCCCCTGCTCCAGTCCCTTGACGATGGCGTCCAGGCGAAGCATCGCCTCTTCAAAGCTTGGTTCTTTTTTTGCCATTTTTCTGCTCCCTTCGTGATTCTACCCGGCAGTCCAGGCTGCCGTCCGTAAGCCGGACGCTGACAGCGTCCCCCGGCGCGACCTGCGCGACGCTGCGCAGCGGCGCGCCTTCTGCATCGGAGGCGATGGCATAGCCGCGGCCCAGCACCTTCAGCGGGCTCAGCGCGTCCAGGGCCGCCGCGGCGCGCACAAAGCCGTGGCGCGCGTCGGAAATGCGCCGCTCCTGGCTTGCGAGCAGCCGGGCGCGCTGCATATCCACTTCCATTCGTTTCAGATCGATGTAGCCCATGGGGCTTTGCATCACCCGCCGGCCAGCCAGGTCGTCCAGCCGGGCGCGGCAGCGCTCCAGCCGCCGACGCAGCGCCTGGTCGCAGCGCAGGGAGAGGCTTTGCAGCGCTTCGGACAGCTCCTGCGCGTCCGGCACCGCCAGCTCCGCGCCATTGCTGGGCGTGGCCGCGCGCAGGTCTGCAACATAGTCGGCGATGGTCACGTCCGGCTCATGGCCCACGGCGGAGATCACGGGGATCTCGCTTTCATAGATGGCGCGGGCCACCCGCTCGTCATTGAAGGCCCACAAATCCTCCATGCTCCCGCCGCCCCGGCCGGTGATGATGAGGTCGGCCACGCGCCAGCGGTTGGCGTAGCGCAGCGCGCCCGCGATCTCGGGCGGGGCCTCCGCCCCCTGCACGCGCACCGGCAGCACCAGGATCTTCGCCAATGGCCAGCGCTTGCCGGATACGCGGATGATGTCCCGCACGGCTGCCCCGGCCCCGCTGGTGATGACGGCGATGGAGCGCGGATAGGGCGGGATCGGCTTTTTGTGCGCGGAGTCAAAAAGCCCCTCCGCCTCCAGCTTCTTTTTCAGCTGCTCAAAGGCCACGTGCAGATCGCCCATGCCCTGGGGGATCAGGTCCTCCGCATAAAGCTGATAGGCCCCGTCCCGGGGATAGACCGTCACCCGGCCGACGGCAGTCACATGCATACCGCTCTCCGGGCGGAAGCGCAGGCGCGATGCGCTGCCCCGGAACATGACGCAGCGGATGCTGCACTCCGCGTCCTTCAGCGTGAAATAGTGGTGGCCGGAGGGGTAGATTTTATAGTTGCTCAGCTCCCCCTGGACGCAAAGGCCCTGCAGCGTATCGTCGCCGTCCAGAAGCTGCTTGATGTGCTGGTTTAAGCCGGTGACAGTGTAGATTCTCTGCTCTTCCATGCATTGCCCTTCCGCGATAACAAAGGCGCACAGCTCTGTGCGCCTCAGACTGTCAAAAAACTATGCTTCAGCGTATCGATCACTGAGCAGCAGGGGAGTCCGAGGGGGCAAGGCCCCATCGGGTTGAATCAATTAGCTTGTCAAAAAGACTTTTTTGACAAGCTCAAGCGCACAGCTCTGTGCGCCTTTCCGTTCAGTCCTGTTTGTCCTCGATCTCGCCCCGGACGAAGCCGCCCAGAACGCCGTTGATAAAGGCGACTACGTCTGTGTCCTCATATTTCTTCGCCAGCTCCACCGCCTCGTTGATGGCGGCGGCGTTGGGCACGTCCGGCAGATAGAGGATCTCGCTCATGGCGCAGCGCAGAATTGCGCCGGCCATGCGGGAGATGCGTTCGGCCTTCCAGCCGCGGGCATAGCGCTCTATATAGCCGTCCAGCTCCTCCCTGTGCCCGGCGATCAGCGCCGCCAGGGTGCGGATGTAGTCCATCTGCTGCTCATCCGGAAACTCAGCGAACAGCGCGTTTTCCTCCGCCATGCTGGCATAGTGCTCCTGCTCAAAAAAGCGGTCCAGCCGCTCCTGCACCGTCTCGTCGGCGCCGGCGGCGGAAAAGCTCAGCAGTATTGCGATTTCTCTCGCTGCGGTTCTGGTCATTTCAGCTTCCCTCCCGGATGTGTGCCGGATTTATTTCTCAAAGGAGATGCCCGCCACGCGGATGTTGACCACGGGCTTCACGCCGGTGATGGAGTCCACCGCGGTAGACACGGCCTCCTGCGCCCGTTCGCACACCTCGGTGATGTGGCCGCCGAAGCGCACCATGATGGTGGCGTCAATGATGATCTCGCTCTCAGTGAAGCTGACGCGGATGCCCTTGGAAATGGACTTTTTGCCGATGAGCTCGCTCAGCTCGCTTCCGGCGGTGTTGGAGAAGGCGGCGATGTCCTCCATCTCGCTCAGGGCGTTGCCCGTGATGGCGGCGATCACATCCTCAGAGATGTTGATGCTGCCCTTCTCGTCCGGAATGGTAAAATAGGTGTCAGGCATGTCGATACCCTCCGTGAAACATTTCAGTCCCCCGGCTCTGCGCGGGTGACCATGATTGACCATGATATTATAACACAGGATTATGGAAAAAGAAACAGCTTTTTTATACGATGATCTCCACGCCCGGGTGCTGGTTGATGATGTAGACGTCCCGGTGGCTGCCGCCGTCCTCGCCGTCCCGCGTCCAGGCCACGTTTTCCCGGAACATGAAGCGCACCTCGCTGCTTTTGAGGAACAGCACGTTCGGGCCGCTGAAGTCCGTCGAGAGCACCGACGTGAGAATGTCGCTGACAGCGAGGATGTCCGCCGGCTTGCGCACCAGGAGCACCTCAAACATCCCGTCGGAGAGGTTGACGCGCTCGGAGCCCAGGCGCACCATGCCCGCGACCGATGTGGAGTTGGTGACCGCGCCGAAGATGAAATCGTCCTCCACCACGCCGCCGTCGTACTCCACGATGGCGTGATAGTCCGTGATCTTGCCCAGGGAGCGGATGCCCTCCAGCATATAGGCCAGGTGCCCCAGGGCCTGCTTGGTCTCCTGCGGGGTGCCGTAGCTGACCTCGGTGAACGCGCCGAAGGCGGCCACATAGGTGAAGTAGCTGTCAAAGCCGAACTGCCCGATGTCATAGTGGATGGGACTTCCGGTCAGCAGCGCCTTCGCGGCCTCCACAGGCTTGAAGGAGATGCCGAGGGTGCGCGCAACGTCGTTGGTGCTGCCAAGGGGGATGTAGCCGATGGGGCGGCGCAGGGTCTCCTTCAGGCGCATCATGCCCGCCGCCACCTCGCTCAGCGTGCCGTCGCCGCCCAGGCAGGTGACCATGTCAAATTCACAGGCGTGGCGCGTGACGATGCCGGGCGCCTCCCCCGCGTATTTCGTAAAAACCACCGTGGGCAGCCAGTCGCCGTCGCACAGGACATGCAGAATGTCCGCCAGGACAGCGTGGAACCCGGCCTTGCCCGCGTTGGGGTTCACCAAAAGCATCATTCGTTTTGCCATTGCAATGCCTCCTTGCGATATGAAACCAAATTATACTATACCATCGGCGCGCGCAAAACAAGTGAATAAACTGTGAAACTTTCCTGAACTTCCTCCCGCCGCACTTGCGTTTGGCGGCGGGAAGTGATAAGATGCGTTGGTATTTCAAACTGCACTGACTGGAGAAGCACATTATGAAACTGAAACTGATTTCCTTTCTTCTGATCGCGGCGCTGCTGGCGGGTCTGTTCGCCGGCTGCGGCCAGTCCGCCCCCGTAGAGATAAAAGAAACCCCCGCCCCCGAGGTCACGGCTGCGCCTGAGGAGACCCCGGCACCGGAGACTACGCCCGCCCCCGACACGGAAGGGACCGACGACGCGGAGGAAGAAGCGCGCAAGGCCCGCTATCAGGCGGCCTATGAGAAGTATGCCCCCGACCAGACCGTGATGCTGGTGAACGGCGAGCCGGTCTGCTGGGCGGACTATTACAGCTGGATCTACGACGTGGCCAACCAGATGGAGCCGCTGTACGAGGTGACCGACTGGAACGAGCCGCGGGACATGCTGGCCTCGGCGGTGCCGGACAGCACCTTCGGCTCTTACGTCCGCAAGGTGGCCCTGGGCTATCTGGTGCAGGTGGAGGTCATCGGGCAGAAGGCGAAGGAGCTGGGCATCGAGCTGAGCGAGGCGGAAAAGGCCGATCTCCAGGCCACGCTGGACGGCTATGCCGAGCGCTTCGGCGGCCAGGACAAGCTGGAGGAGCTTCTGGCAGACTCGTATCTCTCCATGGACTATTTCGTCCGCCAGAACGAGAGCATGATGCTCATCAACGACATCTATAAGGCCATGTACGGTGACAAGGGCGAAAAGCTCTCCGAGGACGACGCCGTCGCCTATCTGAAGGACAACGGCTACATGTACGCCAAGCACATTCTGTTCCGAACGGTGGACGAAAACCGCCAGAGCCTCAGCGATGAGGAGATCGCCGAAAAGCGCGCGGAGGCCGAGGCGGTGCTGGCGGAGCTTCTGGCCTGCAATTCCGCAGAGCTGGACGGACGTTTTGACGCGCTGATGCAGCAGTACAACGAGGACCCCGGCATGCTCAGATACCCCGACGGCTATTACTTCCAGTCCGGCGAGATGGTGCCCGTGTTCGAGGAAGCGGTGCGCAGCATGGAGCAGAGCGGCCTGTACCCCGAGCTGGTGGAGAGCGACTACGGCTTCCACATCATCTTCTGCCCGCCCATGCAGGCAGACCACGTTCTGGGCTATGACGCCAACGGCGAGCCCTACGGCCCGCGCGCCTTCGTCAGCGCCGCGCTGTTCGACAACATCACCCAGGAGTGGTTTGAGGAGGCCGAGCGCAACGTCAACTATGTCGCCGGCTTTGAAAACCTGGACCTGAACGAGCTGTTCTACAGCTGAACCACCATCCAACCACAATCCCCTCCGGCGCAGCCGGAGGGGATTGTGAGAGTTTGTCAAAAAAGTCTTTTTGACAAACTCATTGATTCAACCCGATGGGGCCTGTCTCGCTGCGGCTCGGTCACGCCTCGGCTCTGATGTGCCCCCGGCACATCATTCACTCCCGAGGCGCCGCTTCGCTACCCCTCGG
>SVKR01000031.1 GCA_015068365.1 Oscillospiraceae bacterium | reverse complement strand
TTGTTGTTCTCCATGCCGATGGCGGCCTCGTCCGCGATGATGGCGGAGAGCGTCTCGGCGGTCGTGTCGCCGGGGACGGCGATCATGTCGAGCCCGACGGAGCAGACGCAGGTCATGGCCTCGAGCTTTTCGATCGTGAGTTTCCCGGCTCTCGCCGCGGCGATCATGCCGGCGTCCTCGCTCACGGGGATGAACGCGCCCGAAAGCCCGCCCACGTGGGAAGAGGCCATCACGCCGCCCTTTTTCACCGCGTCGTTCAGCAGTGCCAGCGCGGCCGTGGTGCCGTGGGTGCCGCAGGTCTCCAGGCCCATCTCCTCCAGGATGCGGGCCACGCTGTCCCCCACGGCGGGGGTGGGCGCCAGAGACAGATCCACCACGCCGAAGGGCACGCCCAGCTGGGCGCTTGCGGCCTGGGCCACCATCTGGCCCATGCGCGTCACGCGGAAGGCGGTGCGCTTGATGGTGTCGGCCACCACGTCAAAGGGCTGGCCGTGGACCTCCTTCAGCGCGCTGTGCACCACGCCGGGGCCGGAAACGCCCACATTGATGACGCACTCCGCCTCGCCCACGCCGTGGAAGGCGCCGGCCATGAAGGGGTTGTCCTCCACCGCGTTGGCAAAGACCACCAGCTTCGCGCAGCCGATGCCGTCGGCGTCGGCGGTGCGGCGGGCGGTCTCCTTGATGACGCGGCCCATCTCCGCCACGGCATCCATGTTGATGCCGGCCTTGGTGGTGGCCACGTTGACGCTGGAGCAGACCAGCTCCGTGGTGGAAAGCGCCTCCGGGATGGAGGCGATCAGCCGCTCATCGCCGGGGGTGCAGCCCTTGTGCACCAGGGCGCTGTAGCCGCCGATGAAATTGACGCCGCACTCCTTGGCCGCCCGGTCCAGCGCCCGGGCCAGAATGGCATAGTCCGCGCTCTGGCAGCTTTCCGCCACCAGGGACACCGGCGTCACGGAGATGCGTTTGTTGACGATTGGGATGCCGTACTCGCTTTCGATGGCGCAGCCGGTGGCCACCAGGTTCTGCGCCTTGCGGCAGATCTGGTCATAGATCTTATTGGCGCAGGCGCGGATGTCCGGGTCGGCGCAGGCGCGCAGGGAGATCCCCATGGTGATGGTGCGGATGTCCAGATGCTGCTGGTCGATCATGTCCAGCGTCTGGAGAATATCGGATTGGTTCAGCATGGCGCAGTATCCCCCTCAGATCCGGTGCATGGCGGTGAAGGTATCCTCCCGCTGGATGCGGATGTTCAGATTCTGGGCCTCTCCGTGCTCCTTGAGCAGAACGCGGATCTCGTCGAAGGGGTGGTTGGCCTCCGCCGTGTCCACCAGCAGCGTCATGGTGAAAATGCCGCTCATGATGGTCTGGCTCAGATCCAGGATGTTGATGTTCAGCGAGGCCAGAAGGGTCGTCACGCCCGCCACGATGCCCACGCGGTCCGGACCCACAACTGTCATGATAGCTTTCATTTATGTTCCTCCGCCTAGATAATAGTAACGAGAGCATCATATACGAATTGCGCGAAATTTGCAAGAGCGCCGGGTAAAATGACGGCACAAAAAAAGCACTTGAAATGCGGCGTGGTTTGGGGCATAATAGCAATGTTGGAATTATCAAGAAACAAGGGAAATGATACACATGAAAAAATTTGCCGCGCTGATCCTGGCTCTGGCCCTGGCCATGAGCCTTGCCGCCTGCAACGGCGGAAAACGGGACTTCTCCAAAGTCAGCTCCAGCTCTGACCTGAACCTCACCACGGAGGAGATCAACAAGCTGGCTGCCGAGGACTGAGACAGCGTACACACTTGGAAAAAGCGAAGCTCCCCTTGCACACGCTCTGTGCCGGGGAGCTTCGTTTTTTGCTGTTTGATTACTGGTTGAAGATCCTGGCGATGGGGCTGTCGGGGCTCAGGATCAGGGTCTTCTCCTCCCCCGTCATGGAATCGCCCAGGGCGTCCAGCGCGATCATGAAGCTGTAAAAATCCGCCTCGTCGGCGCTGTCATAGACGCCGGAGAGGATGCGCATATATTCCGCGTCCCCCGCAGCCCGGACGGTCTGCGCCTCGCTGCGCGCTTTGGAGAGGGTGATCTCCACCTGCTTGTCCGCCTCGTTGCGGATGCGCTTGGCCTCCGCCTCGCCCTCGGCGGTGTAGGCCGCGGCGATGTTGTTGCGCTCGGAGATCATGCGGGTGTAGACCGCGCTTTTGTTGTCGTCCGGCAGATCCAGCGTCTTGGTCTCCACGGCCATCATCTCAATGCCGTAGCGCTCGAAGCTGTCGCCGATGTTGGCCATCACCAGGCGCACCACCGCCCCGTCGCGCCCGGAGATGATGTCCTCCTGGTTCTGCGAGGAGATGACGGTTTTCAGCGCGTTGTAGACGATGGCGTCGATGCGGCTTTCCGCATTGGAAACGCTGCCGGACAGCGTCTCGATGAAGAGCCTGGCGTCGCTGATGCGCCAGAGCGCGAAGGAATCCAGCACCATGGAGTGCTTGTCCGCCGTAATGACGTCGCTGATGGGCAGGTCATACAGCAGCGTGGTCTTCGGCAGCATGGAGGCGGTCTGGACAAAGGGGATCTTGAAATAAAGCCCCGGCGCGTCCTTCACGTCCACCACCGCGCCGAACTCATACACCACGCCGTACTCGTTCTGCCGCACCACAAAGGTGGCGCTGATAACGGCGATGAGGAGCAGCACGACGATGACGAGCGCGATGATCAGGCCGATTTTCGGTGCGTTGCGGCTCATTCGGCAGCGCCTCCCTTCTCTGTGGCTGCAAAGTCATCCAGCGGCAGGACCGTGGTGAGCTCTGTGCCGTCCTCCCCCAGAATGATGACCTTCATGCCGGGGAAAATGTCGGAGATCTTCTCATAAAAGAGCCGCTGGCGGGTGATCTCCGGATACTTGGCATACTCCGCGTAAAGCTGGCTGAAGCGCGAGGCCTGGCCCTCCGCCTCGTTGATGCGGGCGGTGCGATAGGCCTCTGCCTGCTGCGCGATCTCGTCCGCGTCCGCCGCAGCGGCGGGCATGACCTCGTTGGCATACTTGTTGGCGTTGTTGATGGCGGTCTCCGCCCCCTGCTTGGCCGTTTCGACAGCCTTAAAGGCCTCCTGCACCTCCGTCGTGGGCGGCTCGGCGTCCTGGATGGTGATGCTCACCAGGGCAAGGCCCAGGTCCTCCTGCTCCAGCCGCTCCAGGATCTTGTCCTTGATGGCGGCCTGGATCTCGCTTTTCCCGGTGGTGATCACGTCGTCCACCTTGTAAAGGCCGATGGTGTCGCGGATATAGGACTGGCAGAGCATCTTCAGAATGCCCACCGGGTCCTCGCTGCGGTAGAGGAACTTCACCGGGTCTGTCACCCGGTATTCCACATAGAAGTCCACGTTGACGAAGTTGTAGTCGACGGTGATCATCACGCTCTCCGCGGCGATGGGGGCGCCGGAGCGCTGGTCATAGCCGATGGTGAGGCCGTGAGTGGCCTTCGACACGATGGTCTTCTGCTGGATGAGGGGGATCTTCAGCTTCAGTCCCGGGGTGGAGACCACCGAGGGCTTGCCGAAGGTGGTGATGACGGCGTACTCATCCTCCCCCAGCTCGTAAAACGAGTTCAGCAAAAGCGCTGCCAGCAGCACCAGAATCACCACGATGGGGATCAGAATGCGCGGCAGCCGTCGGGGCACGCTGGGGCGCGGCGCGGTGCCGGCGGTTTCGTTGTCCATAGTCTTGTTTCTCCTTTTGTTCCGCGCCCGCGACAGTGCGGGTGCATTCAGTGATACTGGATTATACCAGCCTTTGGGGAAAAGCACAAGCGTTCCCGGGCGTTTTTCGGCGCTGCGCCGGGCGATCCGGGCGAAAAAAGCCCGCTGCACGCACGGTGCAGCGGGCAAAAAACACGGTCAGATCACGCCTGGGGCGGCTCCTGCGGCGCTTCCGGGGCAGCGGGCTGCTGCGGCGCTTCCGGCGCGGCGGGCTGCTGCGGGACAGGAGGCGCCTGATAGCCCGGCTGCGGCTGGGCATAGGGGTCATAGCCCTGGGGCGGAGCGTAATAGGGCTGCTGCGGCGGCGGATAGGCGCCGGGCTGCTGGCCATAGGGCTGCTGCGGCGCATACTGCTGCGGGGGATAGCCGGGCTGCTGGCCGTAGGGGGCGTAACCCTGGGGCGGATAGCCCTGGGACGGGTCATAGCCCTGGGGCGGATAGTTGCCGGCGGGGCCTTTGGGCTGACGCGGCTGCTTCGGGGTGGCATAGGCGCCGCGGCCGGGGTAGCTGCCCCAGGTGCGGATCTCTTCATAGAAGGCAGCCTGCACCAGGCCGAGGAACAGTCCGCCGAACAGCGCGAAGGCGAGGCAGAACAGCACCATGATGATGATGAAAATGAAGCCGACATAGGGGATCCGGCCCAGCAGGGTCAGGATCAGGAAAACGACATAGAAGGCGACGATGACCAGAATGTCCGCGCCGAACATCTTGCCCTTCCAGCCCTGGGTGCGCTCCTTGGAGATCTTGATGGCCTCGGTGGGCTTCACGTCCGGCTCCATCACGAGGATGTAGGGGGTCAGCCGGTACTGGTACGTACGGATGATGCCGAACACGATGCCGACGATGGGGATCAGCGTCCACAGGAAGATCCACAGCATCATCCAGCCCATGCCGCACAGCACGCGCTTGATGGTCTGCCAGTCCTTGAAGCACTCAAAGAGATTGGTGGTTCTGACATCCTCGCCCCGGTAGCCGTGCAGGTAGACCATCGTCATCGAAGTCTCCAGCAGCAGGCCGACGCCCAGGCCGAGGACGGGGATCGCAATGCCGCACAGCGCGGGCAGGACCAGCGAGAGCAGGCCATACAGCAGCGAGATGCCCCACAGCTTGATCGGCTTCTGCAGCAGGACGTTCAGGGCCTTTTTGTAGATTGCCATGATCATAGTAAACCGTCTCCTTTCAGCGGCGCGGCTTTGCGCCGTTTGATTCGCAAATAATTATACCATATCGGGCGGGAAAATGCACGACATTTTTCGGCAGGATCATACGGCGGCCAGCACGTGCGCGTTGCGGAGGTCTCCGTCGCTCACCCGGTCGTTGACGGAGTAGGCGTGCTTCTCCAGATCGCCGCAGACGGCCTGGGTCAGATCCTGTGCCTGCAGCGCGTCGATGACCGCCGCTGCCACGCGCTCGATGGTGTCCGACTTCTCTGCCGGGGCGGCGTTGTCCGTCGTCAGCAGCGCCTCCAGCGGTGCGGCCAGCTCGGAGAGCAGCGGCAGGCCGCGCAGGGCACGGAAGCTCCATTTATAATAGGGCTGATAGCGCCGGTTGAGCAGGAAGACGGCGCTCAGCGCGCTTTTGACGAACTCGCCCACCGCCATCTGGGCCGCCGCCGGCTCGCCGTGGGCAAGGCAGCGGGCATAGTTATACTGCCCGGACTGTGCCATCAGCAGCAGGTGCCCGGCCAGGCGCTTTAAACGCACGTCCTCCGGGAAATAGGCAAGCCGCTCCCGTATGGCGCTCAGCTCGCCGGCGTTGTCAAAATACACTTCGCCGTTGGTGGCCTCCGCCAGCGCCTGCTCCGGCAGGGAAAGCCACTGGCCCAGGGTCAGCACACCGTCCGGCGCGCCCACCTTCTCGGTAAAAAACTCCCCGGTGCGCAGCACGCCCCGCCTGGCCCCGCCCACCGGCAGCAAAACGGGGCGGGACACGCCTTCAAATTCCCTGGGCAGCTTGGCATAGGCCCGCTCCAGCTGAAACCCCGCGCGGCGGTCCACCACGTCCTCTCCGGGCAGGAAGATGCAGAAGCCCGGCTCAAAATCATGGTCGCGCGACACCGCGTCGTCAAAGCCGAAGCACTCCGACCCGCTGCCCAGAAGCCCCGCCGCCAGATGGGGCAGAAGCGCGGCAAACTGCTCGCGCAGCATCGGCATCCCGTATGCCTCAAAGAATCGCCGGGACAGTTCAAGCCCTTTCATACAGCGCTTCCGCCTCCCTTTTCAGCTCGTCTTCGTCCAGAAAGCGCCCGTAATAGCCAAAGCTGGGCGCACATTTTTCGTACACAAAGGCACAGTACCCGTCCTTTGGAACATCCGGGGCGTGCAGAAGCGCCCAGGCCTCGTCCAGAAGGGCGGCGATGGCGCTCTCCCCTTCTTCGGCGCCGCGCTCAGCGGCCACGGCGTCGGCCCGGTTCAGGCAGGTGATGGCCTGCTCCAGCGCCCCGCCGGGCACGCGCTGCATGCACTCCATGGCCCGGTCATAAAGCCCGTGGGCCTGCGCATAGCGGCCAAGCGAAGCGCAGACCAGCGCCATGTTGTTATAGAGCCCGCCCAGAAGCTGCGGCCGGGTCTGCGCGCTTTTTTCATAGACCTCCCGCGCCTTTTCAAACAGCTCCAGCGCCCGCTCCGGCGCGCCGAAGGCGCTGCAGGCCGTGGCCACGTTCACGTAGGTGGTGCCGGCGCTGATGCTGTCCTCATAGTCCAGCTCCTTCAAAAGCGCCAGGGCCTCCTCGCCGCGGGCCAGGGACTTTTCCTTCTCCCCGGTCTTGCGGTAATGCCCCACCAGCTCGCCCAGGAGCATCAGCCGCCCCCGTCCGTCGTGGCCCAGCTCCGCCTCCTGCAGCCAGTAAAGCAGATGCTTCTCCGCCCCGGCATAGTCCCGGCGGGCCATGTACTCGTCCATTTTCTCAATGATCCTCTGCTGCGGCACGGGGCGCACCGGGGTCTCGGCGCCGTAGGGCTCCCCGCACAGCAGGCAGCGGGGCTCCGCGTAATCCGCCGGCTGCAGCGGCATATTTGAATGATCCATCTGGTCGTCCTTCCCATATCTTGCTTTTCCGGTATTTGATTATAGCATATTTTGTACATTCTGCAATATCATTTCCACTTGACCGCAGGGCGCTCCTGTACTATAATACAGGCAATAGTGGGCGGGTATGGCATTTGCCCATGTTCCGCCGAACAATATGATTAGTTTGAGGTGGGTATACAATGTATAAGACGAATTTTGACTTTGTCGTCGAAAAAGCAAAGGCCTCCGGCAAGAAGATCCGTGTCGCCATTGCCGGCGCCGACAACGAGAACATTCTGCTTGGCGCTTTCCAGGCGGAGGCCGCCGGTTTTGCCCAGCTTCTTCTGGTGGGCGATGAGGCGAAGATCACCACGATGCTGAAAAACCTCAGCCTCTATGACCGCAACTATACCATCGTGAACGAGCCGGACTATGAGGTCGTGGTGCAGAAGAGCATCGACCTGGTCAAGATGGGCATGGCCGACGTGCTGATGCGCGGCAACACCCAGACCCGTGACTTCCTGCTGCCCATTCTGGACAAGAAGAACGCGCTTTTGACGCCCGGCCGTCTGCTGACCCACATCAACATTCTCAAGCTGCCGGATTATCCCCGCATTCTGGCCGTCTCCGACGTGACCATCATCCCGGAGCCCAACCTGTCCCAGCGCAAGGAGATCATCCGCAACATGGCCGACTTCTTCACCGACCTCGGCTATGAGAAGAGCAACATCGCCCTGCTGTCCCTGGTGGAAAAGCCCACCTTCCATATGCCCGACACCGTGGAGGCCGAGACCATCGCCAAGGACTGCGCCGCCAAGCCCATTGGCACCAGCAACGTGGTCGGCCCCATCGCCTATGACCTGATCGTCAGCAAGGAGGCCGCCCGCCTGAAGGGCTTTGACTGCCCCTACTGCGGCGAGTTCGACGGCATCGTCGCCCCGAACCTCATCACCGGCAACCTGCTGATCAAGGCCCTGCAGATCCACGGCCACTGCTCCAGCTTCGGCGTGATCTATGGCGCCAACATCCCCATTGCCATCACCTCCCGCTCCGACCCGAAGGAGCAGTCCTATCTCTCCCTCGCCGCTGCGGCTGCCATGTTCTTCAAAAAGTGATTTCTACTTACGCCTTCTTCGCCCAGGGCCCGCTGCCGGACCCTGGGCGATTTAATCTGTACTCCGGAGGTGGGCCATGCAGCAGTTATATACCGAAGCCGGGCGGAGCTTGTCCGGCGTCCCCTGGGCGCGCTATCCCCGGCCGCAGATGGTGCGGCGGGACTGGCTGTGCCTGAACGGCGACTGGGACTTTGCCTGGGACGACGTGCGCACGCGCATCCGCGTCCCCTTCTGCCCGGAATCCCTGCTCTCCGGCGTCAGCGCCGCGCCCCCGCCCTGCGGCACGGAGATGCACTATGCCCGGCGCTTCACGCTGCCCCCTGCGTGGCAGGGCAGGCATCTGCTGCTGCACTTCGGCGCCGTGAGCCGCAGCGCCGAGGTGACGGTGAACGGCGCTTTGGCCGGCCGGAACGAAAACGGCTATCTCCCCTTTACGCTGGACATCACCGCCCTTGTGCGCCCCGGGGAAAACGAGCTGCGCGTCCGCTGCGTCAACGATCTGGACCCCCGCTATCCCTGGGGCAAGCAGACGCTGCGCCGGGGCGGCATGTGGTACACCCCCTGCAGCGGCATCTGGCAGACGGTCTGGCTGGAGCCGGTGCCCGAGGGGTACATCCGCGCCCTTTCCGTGGAGACGGGGCCGGACTGGTTCTCCGTCGCGGCGGAGGGCGCGCCGCGCGGCACAGTTTGCTTTGAGGGGGCGCGCTTCCCGCTCGGTTCGCCCATCCCGGTCGCAGACCCCGTCCTCTGGACGCCGGAGACGCCCCGGCTCTACCGCTTCACGGTGGAGTGCGGGGACGACGCGGTGGAGAGCTATTTTGCCCTGCGCACGCTCTCCGTCGGGCGCGTGGGCGGCGTGCCGCGGCTGCTGCTGAACGGCAAGCCCTACTTCTTCCACGGGCTTCTGGACCAGGGCTACTGGAGCGACGGGCTCTACACCCCGGCGGCGCCGGAATGCTACGAGCAGGATATTCTGGCGATGAAGGCGCTGGGCTTCAACACGCTGCGCAAGCACATCAAGCTGGAGCCGGAGCAGTTTTACTATGACTGTGACCGGCTGGGGATGCTGGTGTTCCAGGACATGGTGAACGCCGGGCGCTATTCCTTTCTGCGGGACACCGGCCTGCCCACCCTGGGCATCACCCGCCTGGGTGACCGGCGCCTCAACCGCGACGGCGCGATGCGCGCAAACTTCCGCGCCGCCATGGCGGAGACCGTCCGGCTGCTCCGCCCCCACCCCTGCATCGCCCTGTGGACGATCTTCAACGAGGGCTGGGGCCAGTTCTGTGCCGACGAGGCCTACGACGCGCTGCGCGCGCTGGACAGCACCCGCTTCATCGACAGCACCTCCGGCTGGTTCCACCAGAAGAAAAGCGACGTGGATTCGCTGCACATTTACTTCAGAAAGCTGCGCCTGGGCAGGCAGGCCCTGCCCCAGCTCCTCTCGGAGTTCGGCGGCTATGTGCTGAAGCTGCCGGAGCACAGCTTCAACCCCGACCGCACCTACGGCTACCGCCTGTGCCGGGACCGGGCCGACTTCGTCCGGGAACTGCGCTCCCTCTATGAGACCCAGGTGCTGCCCCTGGCGCGCAAAGGGCTGTGCGGCGCGATCTACACCCAGGTCAGCGACGTGGAGGACGAGACCAACGGCCTTCTGACCTTTGACCGGGCCGTCTGCAAAATTGCGCCGGAGGATTTTGCCGACCTGGCGCTGCGGCTTCGGGCGGCAGTTGAGGAAGCATAATCATCTCCCCGCGGACACAAAGGTGTCCGCGGGGATTTCTTATGACGGCGTTTTGATGCATTGCGCGTTCTTAATAAACAGGAACAAATCCCGCCGAAGGAGGCAGGGCCATGGTAAAAGAGAAGAAAAAGCTGTGGATCTATCTGATCGCCCTGGCAGTCGTGGTGCTGCTCATCTGCGGGCTCATCCTGTGGCGCGTGCTGTCCGCGCCCGCAGCGCAGGATGCCCCCGCCGCCGTCGCGCCCCGGCCCACCCCGGAGGTCCGGATCCGGGAGCGCCTGGTGGACAAGCTGATCGAGGTGGAAAAGGAAGTGGGCGCGGAGGAGATCGCCTCCGGGCTGAACGACATGGGCGTGCTGGT
>SVKR01000030.1 GCA_015068365.1 Oscillospiraceae bacterium | reverse complement strand
CGCGTTGGGGTCGTATGCCAGCGTCCCCTCCGCCAGCGCCTTTGCCGCTGCGTCCGCGCTGCCGGTAACGCCCGCGTAGAGCTTGATCCCGGCCTCGGCCAGCGCCTCCTGGGCGCCCAAGCCGATGCCGCCGCAGATCAGCGCGTCCGCCTGCGCCGCCTTCAGAAAGCCGGCCAGCGCGCCATGGCCGCTGCCGTTGGTGCCGACGATTTGCTCGCTGACGATTTTGCCGTCTGCCACGTCGTAGAGCTTGAACTGCTCCGTGTGGCCGAAGTGCTGAAAGATTGCTCCGTTTTCATAGGTTACCGCGATTCTCATTGTATCCGTTTCTTTCTCCGTGATGTGTTCCGTCCCCTGATCGCCGAGGCGGTAGCTCCCGCCGCGCAGCACCAGCCGTCTGCCGTCAATGAGCGCCTCGGCCAGCTTCCGGCGGGCGGACTCGTAGATGGCCGTCACCGTGGTGCGGGCCACGCCCATGCGCGCGGCGCACTGCTCCTGCGTCAGACCCTCCTTATCCAGAAGCCGGATCGTCTCAAATTCGTCCAGTCTCATGATGATCGGTTCGCCCTCCGCGGCCTCGTCAGGGGAGAACGCCCAGTGATCCGGATAGCCGCCGATGCAGCGGCAGCGCGGTCTTCTTGGCACGGGAATCCCTTCTTTGATGCGGACTGATTTCAAAAACAGGATAGCACAATAAACGACATATGTCAATAATGTTGACTTTCAAGGATCAATGGCTGTATAAAAGGGCAAACGACTGATTTGGAGTGAGGATATGAAGCTCCTATTCGATCTCTTTCTGACCTTTGCAAAAATCGGGCTGTTTACCTTCGGCGGCGGTTACGCCATGATCTCTCTGATCGAGAAGCGGTTTGCTTTGAAAAAAGCGCTCCGCGTTGCAATAACAGACATTGGAAACGATCATGCCGAGGGCCTCTGCATCGGCCGGGTACAGTCCGTTCTCCACGATCCTGCCCAGCACGCGGCATAGGATGCGGCGGAAATACTCGTGGCGCACGAAGGAGGTAAAGCTACGGGAGTCCGTCAGCATCCCCACGGACGCACCCAGAGCACCGGTCTCCATCAGTTCCTGGAGCTGAGCCTCGATCCCGCGCAGATGGTCGTTGAGCCACCATGCAGCGCCGAACTGCACCGTCGGCGCGAAGTCCGCCGCCATGGTGGCGAGCATCCTGTTGTCCGCCGGATTCAGGTTGTAGAGGATCGTGCGCGGCAACGCGTTCTCCCGCTCCAGGTCGCCGAGAAATGCGGCGAGGTCATAGGGGTTGGTCGTCAAGCCCACGCTGTCCCCGCCGGCGTCAGCGCCGATCAGCCCGAAAAGCCGCGGCGATACGTTGCGGATCGGCCCCAGATGGAGTTGCATCACGACGCCGCGCTGCGCGTAGGCCTTTCCGAGAGAGCGGAGTAGCGCCGAGAATCCGGCGCTCTCTCTGTACGGGAAAGCGCTGAAGCCATGATCGGAGACCAGACAGCCATTTTCCGCGAAATAGTCCAGCGCTTTTTCCAGAGCGGCGTTGAGATCGTCCGTCCCGTATTTCTCACACAAAGCTTTTGCCGCCGCACCCTCCGGTTCCGCCAGATACCTGTCCGGTCGGAACGAGGGGCAGACACGAAACGGGATGGAATCATCCACCGCGATCTTTTTGTGCCACTCCAGCGTATCGGCGGGGTCGTCGGTGGTACATAGCACCCGGACTTCCGCTTTTTTCAGTAGAGAAACGGCGTCAAATCCCTCCCCGCGTACCATGTCACGGGCCTGATCCCAGATGCGCTTCGCGCTGTCAGGGGTAAGCGGTTCGTCAATACCGAAATAGCGTTGCAGTTCCAGATGCGTCCAGTGATACAACGGACAGCCAACCAGTTTCGGCATGACGCCGGCCCAAGCGGCGAATTTCTCATAAGGTGTCGTGTCGCCGGTGATGTATTTTTCCTCCACACCGTTGGCCCGCATGGCGCGCCACTTATAATGGTCGCCCTCCAGCCATAGCTCCGTCAGATCGTGAAACCGCCGGTGCTCCGCGATGTTCTTCGGCGACAGATGGTTGTGATAGTCAAAGATCGGCTGCGCCTCGGCATATGTATGGTACAGCTTCTGGGCTGTGTGCGTATCCAAAAGGAAATCTCTGTCCATAAACCTCATTGCTCAAACCTCTCGCGGTCTATCCAGAGCCCCAGCGCGGGGTTCGGGATGAAGTAGATCTCCTCACTGTCCACGGTGTTATAGCCGTAGGAGAGCTTCGCCGGGTCGTAGGTCCGGATCACCTCGTCGTAGTCGGCACTTTGGAAGCCGACGCCCTCGATCTCCGCGCGGGAGATATCCCGGACGGCGTAGGTGATGGAAAAGCGCCCGTCGGACGAGCCGTGGATGAGATGCGCCGCCGCGCCCATATTCTCGCGCAGGTCGGCGTTCTCCGGCTTTTCAAACTCCGCCAGCGTGTCCAGCCGCCCGCGGTAGCCGTACTTGCGGATGAGCACGTCCACCTGATCGTCCTCGCCGAAGCGCTCCACGCCCGGGGCGAGGATCAGCAGCTCGCCGCCGTCGGCCATCGCCATGCGCGTGCGGTAGACGGCCTTGTTGCCCAGCCAGGTGCTCATGAACTCCGCCGGGTCGAGGTAGACGACGCACTTTTTCAGCCCGTGCTCCACAAAGTCGATGTTCTTCTGCTGCGCCAGCTTGACGGCTTCTGTGAGGCACTCGCGCCCTGCGCCGATGAACAGGCCGTGGGTCTGAATGACGCCGCCGGGCGCGGTGGTGACCGTCAGCACCCAGAGGATGGGGCGCGCGGAGAGAAAATGCTCCAGCGCATAATCGAAGATCATGCGCACGGGCGTGTGGTCGCGGCCCATCATGCGCTCCATGCCGTAGACCGCGCCGATCATATGGCTGGCGTTGATCATCTCGCTGCCGCCCACGCCGACGAAGATGTTCTTCGCGTGGTTGGACATGCCGATGACCTCGTGCGGCACCACCTGACCGGGGCTGATAATGAGGTCGTAGCTTTCATCCATCAATCGGCGGTTGACCTCGACGCTGACGCCGTCGTGCCACAGCCCGTCGGTGATCGAACTGACGTACTCCGCCGGGACCTCGCCGAGTTTCACCACGTCGTGCCGCCAGTCGTGGACCAGCATCTTGTCATAGGGCACATCGCCGAACATGCTGTTCCACTGTGTTTCCGTCACGGGGACGTGGGTGCCGAGAGCGGGGAGAATGTCAACGTCCGCGCCGCGTTCCGTCAGCGCGTGGTAATACACATTGGTGATATACCCAGCATTGGAGTGAAAGCGCGTGTAGTCCGGTGGGATGATGAGGGCTTTTTTGATGTTCCTGCCCGCAAGAGACTGTAGCAGCGCGGCACTGATCTCCTCCGGCGTCAGGCCGGTCGGGGCCTCGGATACCTTGTAAAGCTCCATGTCAGACACCCGAATAGGCGTTGAAGCCGCCGTCCACGGGGAGCACCACGCCGGTCATGAAGCCGGAGCAGTTCTCGTCACAGAGGAAGAGCAGCGCGCCGATCAGCTCCTGCGGCTCGCCGAAGCGGCCCATCGGCGTCGCGGCCAGAATTTTGCCGGTCCGCGCGGTGGGGCTGCCGTCTTCGTTCCAGAGCAGCTTGGCGTTCTGCGCCGTGGAGAAGAAGCCGGGGGCGATGGCGTTGCAGCGGATGCCGGTTTTCGCAAAGTGCACGGCCAGCCACTCGGTGAAGTTGCTGACGCCGCTCTTGGCTGCGCTGTAAGCCGGGATTTTCGTGAGGGGCGTAAAGGCGTTCATGGAACTGATGTTAATGATGCAGCCCTTTCCGGCCTCGGCCATCTCGCGCGCAAAGGCCTGCGTCGGCAGCAGCGTGCCCATGATGTTGAGGGAAAAGACCTTGCCGAAGCTCTCGCTCGTCAGGTCGAAGAAGCTCTTCTTGTCGGGGTTTTGCAGGGTGTCCATGCTGAAAAACTCGTCGTCCGCGGTGGCGGCGGGGTCGTTTCCGCCCGCGCCGTTGACCAGAATGTCGCAGGGACCGTAGACCTTCAAGACCGTCTCATGCGCGGCCTTGACGCTCTGCGCGTCCGTGACGTCCACGCCCACGGCCAGAGCCTCGCCGCCGGCGGCCTTGATCTCATCGGCCAGCTTCTCAGCCTTCGACAGCGTGCGGTTGAGGATGGCGACCTTCGCGCCGCACTCTGCCAGCGCGCGGCAGAACTCGGCGCACAGCACGCCCGCGCCGCCGGTGACGACGGCGACCTTGCCGGAGAAGTCCGGCTTCATCGGAAGAATCATCGTGGGAAACCTCCTTACGCGTTATAGGTCGATGCGCTGGTGCTGCCGCCGTGGCCGGTCCAGTTGGTGTGGAAGAACTCGCCTCTGGGCTTGTCCACGCGCTCATAGGTGTGGGCACCGAAATAGTCGCGCTGGGCCTGGAGCAGGTTGGCGGGCAGGCGCTCGGTGGTGTAGCCGTCGAACCAGGCAAGCGCGGAGGAGAAGGCGGGCATCGGGATGCCGGCCTTGACCGCGTAGGCCACGACCTCGCGCCAGGCGCCCGTGAGGGTCTGCATGACGGAGCGGAAATAGTCGTCCATCAGGAGGTTTTCCAGCGCCGGGTCCTTGTCATAGGCCTCCTTGATCTTCCCGAGGAAGACGCTGCGGATGATGCAGCCGCCGCGCCACAT
>SVKR01000029.1 GCA_015068365.1 Oscillospiraceae bacterium | reverse complement strand
GGGGGGGTGTGAGGGGGGACGGGAGTCCCCCTGCACGTCCAATCTTCGCAAAAACCGGAACATTTTTCAATGTTTCGGTTTTTGCTTTTCAAGCTGTCGACACTTTGTCGACAGCTTGAAACGTGCAGGTTACTTGGCAGCCGGGGCTTTCCTGCGCTCGATGCTGCGGATGACGAAGAGGGTGCCGACGGTCAGCACCACGCCGATGACCAGGGAGATGAGCGCGTTCTGGATGAAGCCGGCGAAGATGTAGGTCACGAAGCTGACCGCCGCCACGGTGATGGCGTAGGGCAGCTGGGTGGAGACGTGGTTGATGTGCTCCACCTGCGCGCCGGCGGAGGCCATGATGGTCGTGTCGGAGATGGGGGAGCAGTGGTCGCCGCAGACGGCGCCGGCCAGGCAGGCGGAGATGCCGATGATGAGCAGCGTGCTGTCGCCGGGGAAGATGGCGGTGACGATGGGGATGAGGATGCCGAAGGTGCCCCAGCTGGTGCCGGAGGCAAAGGCCAGGATGCAGGCCACCACGAAGATGACGGCGGGCAGCATGCTGTAAAGGCCGCTGGCCGCGCCGGCCATCACGTCATGGACGAAGTCGGCGGCGCCCAGCGCGCTGGTCATGTTCTTCAGGGACACGGCCAGGGTCAGGATGATCATGGCCGGCACCATGGAGATGAAGCCCTTGGGCACGCACTCCATGGCGGTCTTGAAGTTGATGATGCGGCGGCAGAGATAGTAGATGATGATGATGACCAGTGCGATGATGCAGCCCCAGGGCAGGCCCACAAAGGCGTCCGTGTTGCCGAACGCGCCGATGAAGTCGCCGGCGTAGTCGGTGCCGCCCCACCAGTCGGTGCCGAAGAAGCCGCCGACGTAGAGCATGCCGATCGTGCAGGCGACGATGAGGATGATGACCGGCAGCACCAGGTCGATGACCCTGCCCTTCGGGTTGCCCTTGGCCTCGTCGCTGCTGTCCAGCCCGCCCAGCTTGCCCTCAAGCTGTGCGGCCATCTCATGCAGCTTCATGGGGCCGTAGTCAAACTTCATCAGCACGATGGCGATGATGAACACGAAGGTCAGCAGGGAGTAGAAGTTATAGGGGATGGCGCGGATGAACAGCTGGATGCCGGAGATGCCGGTGCCCAGCTTGTCCGCCGTGGCGGACACCGCCGCGGCCCAGGAGGACACGGGGGCGATCATGCACACGGGGGCGGCCGTGGCGTCGATGAGATAGGCCAGCTTTGCGCGGCTGATCCTGTGGCCGTCGGTGACCGGGCGCATGACGGAGCCCACGGTCAGGCAGTTGAAGTAGTCGTCGATGAAGATCAGCACGCCCAGCACGAAGGTGGCCAGCATGGCCCCCACGCGGGACTTGATGTTCTTCTCCGCCCAGCGGCCGAAGGCGGCGGAGCCGCCGGAGAGATTGACCAGGGCCACGATGATGCCCAGCAGCGCCAGGAAGATGAAGATGCCGGCGTTGCTGGCCACGGCGGCGATCAGGCCGCCGGGGGCGTCGCCGTCACTGATGAGGGCATTGAGCGCGCCGACCGGGGAGCCCCCGGCCACGAACAGCGCGCCGATCACCACGCCGATGAACAGCGAGGAATAGGCCTCCTTGGTGATCAGCGCCAGAACGATGGCGAGGATCGGAGGGACCAGCGCCCAGAAAGTGCCTACCATGCGAAAGACCTCCCAAAAAATAAAAATCGTCATGAACACGGCATCTGCCCGTTGTCATGACTGCAATCGTTTCTCCAAGGTCGTCACTGACAGCGCTCCGCAGACCATCGCTGCGACAGTCCGCCGGATGTTCTCCGGCGGCCCAGGCATCGCCCGCACAGGAATGCGGGGGACCCTTCGGCGGCGTCCCCTTTCACTCCGGCGTTGCCTGCGCTGCGAATGGAGCTAATCATGTCTGCCGCACCTCTATCGTGCCCTGTTCAATTTGTACCTGTGAGTATAGCCGCGCTTTGGCGCTTTGTCAAGCGCACTTGGCGTTTTTTGGGCGTTTTCCGGCGATTTTCCCGCATCCCCTCGTTGCCTTTTTCCGCAGCGTCCTATATAATGGAAGCAGAATCCAAAACGCAAGGGGAGGCCGCGCCATGCGCCAGAGCATCGACCTGAACCACGACTGGGAGTTCACGCCCCGCTTCAGCCGGGACTTCGCCCGCTTCACCGGCGGGGAGGACATCGCGCTCGTCGCGCTGCCCCACAGCTGCGCCGTGACGCCCTATGACTATTTTGACGAGCAGTGCTACCAGATGCTCTGCGGCTACCGCCGGCGCATCGACGTGCCGGCGGACTGGGCGGGCAAGCGCGTCTTCCTTTGCATCGAAGGCGCCGCCCACGCCGCGGAGGTGTTCGTAAACGGCGAAAAGCTGGGCGAGCACCACTGCGGCTATACCGCCTTCACCGTGGAGCTGACGGCGGCGCTCACCCCCGGCGCGCCGGCGCTGCTGGCGATCTCGGTGGACAGCCGCGAGAGCCTGGACCAGCCGCCCTTCGGCCTGGTGGTGGACTATATGACCTACGGCGGGCTGTACCGCGAGGTGCATCTGGACGTCTGCGAAAGCGCCTCCATCGCGGACGTGTTCGCCTGCCCTGCCCTGCCGGCGGCCCTTCCGCTGCTCGGCAGCACCGAGCGCGAGGAGGTGCGCCGCGCCCTGGCGGTGGAAAAGCGCTTCCCCGCCGCACTGAGCGGGAGCGTGACGCTGCGCGGACCTGTTGCGGGCCAGACGCTGCGCCTGCGCCTTGCCGATGACAGCGGCGGCGTGCTGACCGAGCAGGCCCTCCCCGCCGAAGGCCAGACGCTGCCCTTCGCCTTTGACGTGCCGGAGGTGCTGCTCTGGGACGTGTGCTCCCCCCGGCTTTACACGCTGGAGTGCGCGCTGATCGCAGGCGGTGCTGAGCTGGACCGGGTGGAAACGCGCATCGGCTTCCGCCGCGCCGAGTGGCGGGCGGAGGGCTTTTTCCTCAACGGGCGGCGCCTGAAGCTTTTGGGCCTCAACCGCCACCAGAGCTACCCTTATGTGGGCTACGCCATGCCCCGCAGCATGCAGCGGCTGGACGCGGAGATCCTCAAAAACGAGCTGGGCTGCAACGCCGTGCGCACCTCCCACTATCCCCAGTCCCGCCACTTCATCGACCGCTGCGACGAGCTGGGGCTGCTGGTGTTCACGGAGATCCCCGGCTGGCAGCACATCGGCGGCGCGGCGTGGAAGCAGCAGGCGCTGCGCAACGTGGGGGACATGGT
>SVKR01000002.1 GCA_015068365.1 Oscillospiraceae bacterium | reverse complement strand
TGAGGCCGTGCCGCTCGATGCACTGCGCCTGCTCCGACGACGTTTCGGAGATGTGGGTGAAAAAGGGCGCTTTGTGCCGATGCACCAGATCGGCGATGATCTTCATCTCGTCGAGGCTCGTTGTGTACTCCGCGTGGATGCCGGGGATCAGAGAGATCAGCGGCCCCATGTCGTTGCAGCGGACATACTCGTCCTCCGCCTGCTCCGCCGGGCAGTTCATGCCGCACAGCACATAGCGGAAGCCGCAATCCGCCGCCGACTGGGCGTTCATAAGGCGGTAGAAGTACATATCAAAGGCCGCAGTGACGCCGCCGCTGACATATTCCATGATGGCCAGCTTCGTGAAGTGATAGACCCGCTCCGGCGTCAGGTGCGCCTCCAGCGGGAAGATCTGCTCAAAAAGCCAGGGCTGCAGCGGCACATCGTCCGCCAGCGAGCGGCAGAAGGTCATGGCTGAGTGGGTGTGGGCGTTTTTGAAGCCGGGCATCAGCAGGTTGCCCTTCAGGTCGATCTGCCGGTCGAACCGGGGCATATCCGCGCGCGCCGGGCCGACATAGCTGATCTTGTCGCCGCTGACCCAGACCTCCTGCCCGGTCACTTCCGCGCCGCCGTCCATCGTCAGGACGCGGCCATTATAAAAACGAATCATCATTGGCTTATTCCTCCGCAAATTCCCAGGCAGTTTCCAGCGCCGTCTCGATCATCTGGCGGAAGCTGTCCTGCCGCTCGTCGCTTGTAAGTCCCTCACCGGTGAAGATGTGGTTGGAGATGCTGAGCAGGCTCAGCGCTTTTTTGTGGGACGCCATCGCCTCCCAGTAAAGGCCCGCGGTCTCCATGTCCACGGCCAGGATGCCGAGGTCCCGGCAGATCTGATCTGCCCTGTCGTTGGCGGTATAATACATATCCGCGGTGAAGACCTGCCCCACATACGCGCTGACGCCCAGCTTTTCCGCCGCGGCGACGGCCGTGCGCAGCATGGCGTAATCCGCCTGGGGCGCCAGGATGCCCGGAAAGCCGTACTGCGAGGCAAAGGCGGAGTTGGTGGAGGCGCTCATGGCGACGACCAGCTCGCTCAGCTTCACGTCGTCGGCCAGTCCGCCCGCGGTGCCGATGCGGATGATGCTCTCCACGCCGTAGAACTGAAACAGCTCATGCGCGTAAAGCGTTGCGGAGGGAATGCCCATCCCGCTGCCCATGACGGAGATGCGCCGGCCCCGGTAGGTGCCGGTAAAGCCCAGCATATTGCGCACGGTGTTGAAGCAGACCGGCTGCTCCAGATAGGTTTCCGCAACGGTCCTTGCCCGCAGCGGGTCGCCCGGCAGAAGCACGATCTTTGCGATCTGCGCCGGGTCGGCGCTGATGCAGGCGGACGGAGATTCCAGAATTGCCATGGATGCATCCTCCAATCAGTCAAATAAGGCCCGCAGGCTCTCGGTATAGGGCGGGCGGCAGATGCCCTTTTCGGTGATGATGCCGGCGATGAGCGCGTGGTCCGTCACGTCAAAGGCGGGGTTATAGCACTTCACGCCCTCCGGGGCCATGGGCTCGGCGTACCATTTCTCCCGGATCTCGTCGCCGTCGCGCTCCTCGATGACGATGTCCGCCCCGGTGGGGCAGTTCAGATCCACTGTGGAGCTGGGGCCCAGGATATAGAACGGGATGCCGTAGTGCTTTGCCAGGATCGCCACGCCGCTGGTGCCGATCTTGTTGGCGGTGTCGCCGTTGGCAGCCACGCGGTCGCAGCCGGTGAAGCAGTACTGCACCCAGCCGTTTTTCATCACGATGCTGGCCATGTTGTCGCAGATGAGCGTCACGTCGATGCCGGCGTTTTGCAGCTCCCAGCTGGTCAGCCGCGCGCCCTGCAGCAGCGGGCGGGTCTCGTCGGCAAACACGCGGAAGTGCCGCCCCTGCTGCGCCCCCAGGATCATGGGGCCGATGGCCGTGCCGTAGCGGCTGGTGGCGATGGGCCCGGCGTTGCAGTGGGTCAGAATGCCGTCCCCGTCCCGGAGCAGTGCAAGGCCGTGCTCGCTGATGGCGCGGCACATGGCGATGTCCTCATCCAGGATGGCCTGGGCCTCCGCCTTCAGCCGGGGCAGCAGCTGCGCCGCCGCGCAGGCGGGGGCGGCGTCCACGACGCGCTTCATGCGCTGCAGCGCCCAGTTCAGGTTCACCGCCGTCGGGCGGGAGGAATTGAGGTAATCCGCCGCCTTGTGAAACGCCGCGTCGAACTGCGGGCGGCTGTCCGGCATCCCCTGGGCCAGCACATACATGGCAAAGCCGGCGAAGATCCCGATGGCGGGCGCGCCGCGCACGGCCAGGGATTTGACCGCGTCATACATCTGATCCGCCGTGGCCAGCACCAGGTACTCCCGGTGCAGCGGCAGCCGCCGCTGGTCCAGGATGACAAGCCTGCGCTCATCCGCGCTCAGGTGAACATGGTCGATGATATTTTGCATACTGCGCCCGCCTCCCGTTTCAACCGATATGCCTATTCTACAACAGCGCGCCGGGTTTTTCCATAGAAAATTTCCATGAAGAAAAAAGAATCTTCTATGGAAATATGCCGTGGGATATGGTATAGTTGTTTGGTTATCATTTTCAACCGTATCCGATTTGCCCGACCAACAAGGAGGATTTATGACTACAAAGCGCAAGAACCTCGTGTTTCTCATCACGGTGCTGCTGTTCGCCGCGCAGTTCATCGGCAACTACGGCGATTTTCAGCTGGCGGCCATCCCGGCGCGCATCTACGCGGCCTTTGATCTGACGGATATGCAGTTTTCCAGCCTGGTCACCGCGCCGATGATCCCCTCCATCTTCCTCAGCATCGTCATCGGCCTTCTGGTGGACCGCTTCGGCATCCCGAAGATCGTCGGCATCTGGATGGTCCTGGCCGCGCTGGGCTTTGGACTGAGATGCTTTGCCGGAAACTACACGGTGATGCTCATCGCCATGGCCCTGTCCGGCTGCGGCTGCATGATCGTCAACGCCAACGTCGCCAAGCTGGCCTCCGCCCTGTACCCCATGGACAAGGTGAGCCGCGTGGTGGGCATATTGATGGCGGGCGCCAACGCCGCCACCGCCGTGGCCTTCGCCACCACCTCCATGCTGCCGAGCCTGCAGGTGATCTTTCTGATCCCCGCCGTGGGCAGCGTCGTGGCGGCGGTGCTGTGGATCTGCTTTGCGCGGGAGGACCTGTTCGCCGCCGGCGCGGAGCCCGAGGCGGCCGGGGAGACCAACGTGCTGGAATCGCTGAAGCTCTGCTTCCGGTCCCGCAGCCTGTGGCTGGCCGGGCTGTCCCTGTTTCTGATTCTGGGCAGCTCCATGGTGGTGACCAACTTCCATGTGACGGCGCTCACCACGCTGAAGGGCTATTCCGAGGCGCTGGCCGGCAGCTTCAACTCCGTTCTGATGATCGGCGCCATTCTGGGCTCGGTGTTCCTGCCGGTGTTCGTCACCAAAAAGCCGGAGAGCGCGCCGGTGCTGATCTTCGTCATGCTGCTCATCTCCGCCGTCACGACCTACGGCATGCTGGCGCTGCCCGCCGCGGGCATCTACATCTGTGCGTTCATCAACGGCGCGCTGCGCTCCGGTGTGATCGCCGTGCTGATGATGACGCCGGTGCTGCTCAAGGAGATCGGCCCGAAAAACGCCGGAACGGCGGGCGGCTTCATCATCACGCTGCAGCTCATCGGCAACGTGGTGGTGCCCACCTACATCATCGTGCCGCTGGGCGGCGGCGATCTGATGACCTATTTTCTCCTGGCTTCGATCTGCATGCTCCTGGCCGCCGTGGTGTGCTTCTTCTTCATGAAAACCTGCGGCGCGTTCGGGAAAAAGCAGGCGGAATGACCCTTAAAACAGCGCACGAAAACGCCGAAAAACGCCCCGGCACACGGGAAAAATGTGCCGGGGCGTTTCCGTTTCCTGTTTTCACTCGGCCTTCAGCCGTTTGGTGAAGTCCGCCATCACGTCGGGGATCTGGATCTGCTGGGGGCACACGGCCGCGCAGCTGCCGCAGCCCACGCAGGCGGAGGGCTGCTTTTCCGCCGGCAGCGCGGACAGCGCCATGGGCGCGATGAAGCCGCCGCCGGAATAGGCGTGCTCGTTGTAAAGGGAGATGAGGTAGGGGATGTCCAGCTCCATGGGGCAGTGGGAGGTGCAGTAGCGGCAGGCGGTGCAGGGCACCGTGCCCTTTTTCATCATGCCGCCGGCCATGGACAGCAGCGTGTCCATCTCTGTGTCGCTGAGGGGCTTCGGCTCGTCAAAGGTGCGGATGTTCTGCTCCATCTGCTCCAGCGAGCTCATGCCGGACAGCGTCAGCGTGACATCCGGCAGCGTCTGCAAAAAGCGGAAGGCCCAGGCGGTGATGCTCTCGTCCGGGCGCATGGCGCGCAGGGCCGCCTCATTTTCCGGGGAGAGATGTGTCAGCGTGCCGCCCCGCAGCGGCTCCATCACCCACACGGGGATGCCGTGCTCCTTCAGCAGCGCCACCTTGCCCTTTGCGTCCTGGAACTGCCAGTCCAGATAGTTGATCTGCAGCTGACAGAACTCCATGTCCTTGCCGTAGGCCGCCAGAAAGCGCTTCAGCGTGTCCATGTGGCCGTGGCTGGAGAAGCCGAAATGGCGGATGCGGCCGTTTTTCTTCTGCTCCAGCAGATAGTCGAAGATGCCGTAGGCGGGGTTCAGATAGCCGTCAATGTTCAGCTCGCAGACGTTGTGGAACAGGTAGAAGTCAAAATAGTCCACCCGGCAGCGGCGCAGCTGCTCCTCAAAGATCTCCTGCACCTTGTCCATGTTGCTCAGGTCATAGCCGGGGAATTTGTCCGCCAGGAAGTAAGACTCCCGGGGATACTCGCTGAGAAGCTCACCCAGCACGGTCTCGGAGCGGCCGTCGTGATAACCCCAGGCCGTGTCAAAATAGTTCACGCCGTGGTCAAAGGCGCAGCGGATCATGCGCCGGGTCTCCTCCACGTCAACGTCCGCGTTGCCGTAGCCGCCCGGCAGGCGCATGCAGCCGAAGCCCAGCGCCGGAAGCTGCAGGCCCTGAAAGGTTTTGTAAATCATGCTATTCCTCCGTTTCGCGTCTTTTTGGTACTCCCATTATAATGATTATCGGATGGCGAAAACAATCGTTACTTCGATTGTTTTCGCTGCCAAACGACACGTTTGGCAGCGAAT
>SVKR01000028.1 GCA_015068365.1 Oscillospiraceae bacterium | reverse complement strand
GCCCTTCCCGCCGGGGCACTATTGGGCTGACGGCGTTTTCACCCGCTATGCCGACGTGACGGCAGTGGATGCGTATGTGGAGGATGATCCGGACACGGTCTGCGCCGCGATCCGGGAGAAGCTGATCCTCGCCGTGGACAAGCGCCTGGACGCCGACGCGCCGCTGGGCTTTCTGCTCTCCGGCGGGCTGGACAGCTCTCTGGTCTGCGCCATCTCCGCCCGGGTGCTGGGCAGGCATGTGCGCACCTTTGCCATCGGCATGGACACCGACGCCATCGATCTGAAATATGCCCGCATGGTCGCCGACTACATCGGTGCGGAGCACACCGAGGTCTATATGACACGGGAGGAAGTGCTCTCCGCGCTGGAGGAGGTCGTGGCGCTTCTGGGCACCTGGGACATCACCACGATCCGCGCGAGCATGGGCATGTATCTCTGCTGCAAGGCCATTCACGAGCGCACCGACGTCCGTGTGCTGCTCACCGGCGAGATCAGCGACGAGCTGTTCGGCTATAAGTATACGGACTTCGCCCCGACGCCGGAGGAATTCCAGGCCGAGGCGAAAAAGCGCGTGGACGAGCTGCACATGTATGACGTTCTGCGGGCGGACCGCTGCATCTCCGTCAACGCGCTGGAGGCGCGGGTGCCCTTCGGCGATCTGGACTTTGTGCGCTATGTCATGTCCATCGACCCGAAGATGAAGATGAACACCTACGGCATGGGGAAATATCTCTTGCGCCATGCCTTTGAAAAGGATAAACTATTGCCGGACGAGATTCTATGGCGGCAGAAAGCGGCCTTTTCCGACGCGGTGGGGCACTCCATGGTGGACGATCTGAAGGCGTACGCCGAGACGCGATACACCGATGCGGAGTTTGAAGCGAAGCGGCGTCAATATGATTACTGCCCGCCCTTTACCAAGGAGAGTCTGCTGTACCGGGAGCTGTTTGAAAAACACTATCCCGGCCAGGCGCGGATGATAAAGGACTTCTGGATGCCGAACAGGTCCTGGCCCGGCTGCGATGTGGACGATCCCTCCGCCCGGGTGCTGAGCAATTACGGAGAAAGCGGAACATAAGGAGGATGAGCCGTATGAAAAACTGCGCAATCGTCGGGATCAACTGGGGCGACGAGGGCAAGGGGCGGATGGTGGACCTGCTGACGCAGGACTATGACATCGTCGTGCGCTATCAGGGCGGAGGCAACGCCGGCCACACCGTCGTGAACGAAAAGGGAAAGTTTGCCCTGCATCTGCTGCCCTCCGGCATATTCCGCGACGGCGTCGTCAACATCCTCGGCAACGGCGTGGCGCTGGATGCGGAAAACCTGTGGAAGGAGATGCAGGATGTCGCCGCAAAGGGCGTCACACTGACGCCGGAGAATCTGAAAATCAGTGAACGCGCCAGCCTGCTGCTGCCCTGGCACCGGGACCTGGACGCGCTGGAGGAGCAGCGCCTGGCAGATAAGAAATACGGCTCCACAAAGCAGGGCATCGCGCCGTTCTACTCCGACAAATACCAGAAGAAAACTGTGCTCGCCGGGGAGCTTTTCTACCCCGACGAGCTGATGGCGCATCTGCGCGACCTGATGGAGTGGAAGGACCTGACGCTCACGCGCGTCTACGGCGCGCAGCCTTACTCCATGGAGACGCTGGAGGCCTGGCTCACGGAATATGCCGACAAGATCAAGCCCTTTGTCTGCGATACGGGCGCTTTTCTCCGGCAGGCGCAGCGGGAAAACAAAAGCATTCTGTTCGAGGCCCAGCTCGGCGCGCTGCGGGACCTGGACTTCGGCATCTATCCCTATACCACCTCCTCCAACACCACGGCGGCCTACGCCCCCATCGGGGCCGGGCTGCCTTCGCTGCGTCTGACGGACGTCGTCGGCGTCGTCAAGGCCTACTCCACCTGCGTGGGTGAGGGGCCCTTCGTCTGCGAGATGAGCGGCGCGGAGGCGGAGGCGCTGCGGGAAGCGGGCGCGGAGTACGGCGCGAAGACCGGGCGGCCGCGGCGCGTCGGCCCCATCGACCTCGTGGCGACGCGCTACGGCGCCCAGGTGCAGGGTGCGACGAAGCTGGCGCTGACGAAGCTGGACGTGCTGGGCTATCTTGAGCGCATCCCCGTCTGCACGCGTTACCGCGTCAAAGGCACGGAGACTGACGCTTTCCCCTTCCCCACGGAGCTTGAGAGGGCGGAGCCCGTCATCGAGTATATGGAGGGCTGGGGCTGCGACATCTCCGGCGCGCGGCGCTGGGAGGAGCTGCCCGCGGCGGCGCAGCGCTATGTTCTGGCGATCGAGGAGGCCGTGGGCTGTCCGATCCGTTATGTGTCCGTCGGGCCGGAGCGGGAGAGCATCATTCTCAGATAATCCTTGTCATTTGCGCCCTGTTCGGGTATTCTGTTTTTATTCATTCTTTCGGGAGAGATCAAGATGACGGATCGTTATGAATCGCCGCTTTCCACGCGCTATGCCTCGGAGTATATGCTGCGGCTTTTCTCTTCGGATACGCGCTATCAGACCTGGCGGCGGCTGTGGTGCGCGCTGGCCAGGGCGGAAATGGAGCTGGGGCTTCCGATCACGGCGCAGCAGGTAGAGGCGCTGGAGGCGCACATCACCGACATCGACTACGACTGCGTCCGGCAGCGGGAAAAGGAAGTGCGCCATGACGTGATGGCCCACGTCTATGCCTACGGCAAGGCAGCGCCGGAAGCCGCCGGGATCATCCATCTGGGCGCCACCAGCTGCTACGTCACCGACAACGCCGACCTCATCCTCTACCGCGACGGATTGAAGTACCTGCGCGGTGAGCTTCTGGGCGTGCTGGCCAATCTCGCGCAGTTCGCCGGGCAGTACAAGGCCACGCCGACGCTGGGCTATACCCACTATCAGCCCGCCCAGCTCGTCACGGTGGGCAAGCGAGCGACGCTCTGGATGCAGGACCTGTTCTCTGACCTGGACGAGCTGGACTATGCGCTGGAGAACATCCGGTTCCTCGGCTGCCGCGGCACCACGGGGACGGAGGCCAGCTTTCTGGAGCTGTTTGACGGCGACGGCGCAAAGATCGACGAAATGAACCGCCGCCTGGCCGGCGCCTTCGGCTTCGATCAGTGCTTCGACGTCTGCGGGCAGACCTATCCCCGCAAGGTGGACAGCCGCATCTTAAACGCCCTGTCCTCCATCGCGCAGAGCCTGTACCGCATGGCAAACGACATCCGGCTTCTGCAGCACGACCGGCAGGTCGAAGAGCCCTTTGAGGATACGCAGATCGGCTCCTCTGCCATGGCATACAAGCGCAATCCCATGCGCTGCGAGCGCATCTGTTCCCTCGCCCGCTATCTGATGGCGGACGCCATGAACGCGCCGATGACCGCCTCCGTCCAGTGGCTGGAGCGGACGCTGGACGACAGCGCCAACCGCCGCATTTCCCTGCCGGAGGGTTTCCTCTGCGCCGATGCGATTTTGCGTCTTGCCCAGAACGTGACCGCCGGGCTGCGGGTGAACGAGAAGATCATCGAGCGCGCCGTGCGGGAGTATCTGCCCTTCATCGCCACGGAAAACCTGCTGATGGAGGCGGTCAAGCGCGGCGGCGACCGGCAGGCGGTCCATGAGATCATCCGCCGCTGCTCCATGGAGGCCACCGCACGCATGAAGGAGGGCGGGGACTGCGACCTGCTCGCCCGGCTGGCAGCGGAGCCGGCCTTCGGCATGACGGAAGCGGAGATGACGGCGCTGCTGGAGCCCGGCCGCTACATCGGGCGCTGCGCGGAACAGGTCACGGCGTTTTTGGAACGGCATGGGGCGGGCCTTGGCGGAGTGAAAAGCGCCGGCGCTGAGATCGAGGTATAAGCCCGGGGCACGTTTGCCGGTCCCGCAGCAAAAATCCCGCAAACCGTTGATACGCAACGGTTTGCGGGATCATCATTTGCCTGCCGGACAGATCATTTCAGTTTCAGGCCGTCTTTGAACGCTTCGCCGACTCTGCCGCCGACCTTGTAGTAACCGTGGGTATAGGGGTCGAAGGCGATCGCCTCCAGGGAGTCGATGTCGATCTTGCCGTCTTTCATGTTGGATTCCTCGACCGAGGTCCGCACGACCTTTCCGATCACGCCCAGCCCGGTTTCGTCGTTCTGGTACTCGATGAATTCACACTCGATCGCAACGGGAAGCTCGTTGATGATCGGGGCATCCACCAGCTCTGACTTCACGAAGGTCATGCCGGACTTTTCAAACTTTCTCGGCTCCTTGCTGCCGCTGACCACGCCGAACCAGTCCGCCTCCACGACGTGCTTTGCATCGGCGATGTGGACGACAAAGCCCTTCCGTGCCTTGATGTTCTGCACGGTCCGGTGCGTCTCCGTCAGGTTCAGCGCCACCATATCCCGGTCGAGCATGGTGCCCCAGGCGGCGTTCATCACGTCCACACTTCCGTCCTCGTTGAACGTGGAAATGAGAAGGACGGGCATCGGGAAAATGGCCTCTGTGGTCTTGATCTGCTGCTTCATGGTCTGATTCCTCCTGTAGCATTTACGGATGCGTTTTTACCGGAATGATGGTATCACAGCGCAGCGGAATTATCAAGTACGTAGATTATACCGTCGATGCTCGGTTTGCCGCGAGGCGCTTGCCTCAATGCCGACGGAGCTGTCGATCAGCAGCGCATAGCTGCGCCTGTCGCCGCCTCACTTCCCGCCGCGGCGGCTGTAATCCTCGCGGATCGGCGCGCTCCAGTCACTTGAGATGGACGCGCCGCGCCTGGCGCGGGCGATGGTCTCCCCCACCACGCGGAAGTTCAGCTCCGTCCCGGCGCTGTCGCACGCATAGCGCACCGCCCGGTCAGGGCGAATGCCGAAGCTGCGCGCCGCGGCGATGGCGTCCATGTTCGCGCCGAGGAACAGGAACTCCCAGCCGTATTTTTCCCGCTCATGCTCCACCATTTTCTTCACATCGTCGTAGGTATAGCGGCGGCTGGCGTTCTCCATGCCGTCCGTGGTGATGACAAAAATGGTCTTGCCGGGGCGGTCTTCTTCCCGGGCGTACTTGTGGACATTGGCGATGTGGCGCACCGCGCCGCCGATGGCGTCCAGCAGCGCCGTGCAGCCGCCGACGCTGTACTGCCGCTCCGTCAGCGGCTCGACCTTCCGGAGGTCGGCGCGGTCATAGATCACGGTGCTCTGATCGCTGAACAGCACCGCCGAGAGCAGCGCCTGCCCCGGCGCGCGCCGCTGCTTTTCCACCATGGCGTTGAAGCCGCCGATGGTGTCGCCCTCCAGCCCTGCCATGGAGCCGCTGCGGTCGAGGATAAACACAAGCTCTGTCAGATTCTGATTCATTAGGAAAGCCCCCTTCTTGTTTTGTTGATCTGATGATAACAAAACGGAAGGGGGCTTTGGTCAACTGCCGGTTGACCTTTCACGATTTTTGTCCGGTTTTCAGAAGCGGCAGCGCGCAGTCATAGAGCGCTTCGTTGATGAACGTCACACTGTAGACGCCCCGCTCGATGTAATACTGCACCACCAGATCGGCCTTGCTGCTGCGCGTCAGCGCATAGCCGGCCTTTTCCAGCAGCTTCTGCGTCCGGTTCAGGTCCAGTTGAAGGCCGATGGCCAGCTGGATGGCGGTGCTCTTCGTCGGCTGGTAGTCCCGGTTGGAGAGGATCTTGCTGAACAGCTGCTTGCTGATCTCCGCGCGCTTGTAGACCTCGGAATCCCTGCCGCTGCGCTCTCTCAGCAGGTCCAGCAGGAACTCGGAAAAGGTGCTCTCGCTCGTCCGGAGCAGCGCGTCCAGATCGCTGTTGGCGGCGGACGCCATCGGCAGGACGCAGCTTGCGTCGAAGGCTTCCCTGGCCGCGGACGCGAAGGACCCCGCCGCCGCGGCGGCTTCCCGCCTGCGGAACGGGCGCGGCGCGGAGCCGTACTCTTTCCGCTGCTGCGCTTCCACATAGTTGTCGTCGACGTAGCTTTTCAGGTCGGCAAAAAGCGCGCCGGCCAGATCGAAGGCTTCGCCGCTGAACAGCACGAGGAAAACGGTCATGTCGTGCTCCAGCAGAAAGTCCGTGATCGCGCCGAGCGCCACGGACAGCGCCAGATCGCGGGGTATGCCATAGCTGCCCGCGCCCATCAGCGGAAAGGCGACGGAGCGGCAGGCGAGCTGCTCTGCCAGCGTCAGCGCGGCGTCATAGGCGCTTCGCAGCAGCGCCGGCTCTGCGTGCGCGCCGTCGATCCATACCGGGCCGACGGTGTGCAGCACCCAGCGCGCCGGAAGGTCGAAGGCGGGCGTTGCGGCGGCGCATCCGGGCGCGATGTCGCCGATCTCCCGCCGGGCCTGCAGCAGCCCCGGCCCGGCGGCGGCGTGCAGCGCGCTGTCCGTTCCGGCGCCGATG
>SVKR01000027.1 GCA_015068365.1 Oscillospiraceae bacterium | reverse complement strand
TGCGGGTTCGAATCCCGTCCCTGCACCCATATGGGTAGGTATGCAAACTGGCTGAAGCAAGCGGTCTGTAAAACCGTGACATTGGAAACACTGTTGGTTCAAATCCAACCCTGCCCACCATTATGCGCATGTGGCGGAACGGTAGACGCGCCAGATTCAGGATCTGGTGTCCGCATGGGCGTGTGAGTTTAAATCTCACCTTGCGCACCATTTTCCGGGCTGGTGTAACGGTCAGCACCATCGGCTTTGACCCGGTAGGTCGAGGTTCGAATCCTCGGCCCGGAGCCATACGCTTCCATAGCCAAGCGGAAAGGCAGTTGGTTGCAACATAAGCGATCGGTCGTTCGAATCGGCCTGGAAGCTCCATACGCAGGATGATGCCGGACGGCTCCGGCACCGGTCTTGAAAACCGAGGGCAGCAGAAATGCTGTGGGGATCGACACCTCCGTCCTGCGCCATATGCGCATTTAGCTCAGCTGGCAGAGCGGCAGAATGAAGATCTGCGCGTCTCTGGTTCGATTCCAGAAGGTCCCGCCAGCACATCGATGGAAGCCCGCACAGGTGACTGCGCCGGGCTTCTTTCAATAGGAGTCTTGCGAATGTAAGAAACACTATGTTGTTTTTTGCAAGTTGAACCGGTTGCGAAAAAAACTACGCACGGTGTATAGTGTTCCAGGAAAGATACATCGACGAATAGACTGTTATGGAAGACGGAGATCAGGAGATGAAAACATATACGATTATTGGCGGCGTCAACGGCACGGGAAATCATCCCGGATGGGTGCTGGAACTTGCAGAGTATTTGAGTAACTACGAATCGGTTCACATCTAATGATCGCAAACCCCTGGGCTATCTCTTATGAAGGACATAGCACAGGGGTTTATGTGTTACTTTGGAATAGTTCTGCGAAGACATCTTTGAAAAGATCGGCCAGATACCTTCCTTCAATTGAGCAGTCGAATCTGTATGGCCGCCGATCCTTACTTATTCTTGATTATTCGGACCGAATGGATTATAATAAGTGCAAGAGGTGATCTGCATGGAAACGAGGCTCGGAAAAATCACGGCCAGTAAAGCAGGCGGAACTGCAGCGAGTGGATCGAAAACCTATAAGCTGTCCCTGCCGTCGGCATGGATCAGCGCAATGGGCATGGCCGGTGAAGGCGGCCGTGTGGTTCTCTCTTTCGACGGTGAGACGATCACCCTTCGCCCGGAACAGCGCCCGGAGCAGTACAGAGCAGCACGCTTGGCGCGGGGGCATGAGCTGATAGAGATCCACTACTACAACGGCGATACTCTTTGCACCTTGATTTACGCAGACAAAACTGCTCGGGATCTTTGTGCAGAAAACTATACAGACATCCTTGTAAAAACCGCATTCGGAAAGAACTCACTGCCAACATGGGCGGATCTGGAAGCGTTTTTGGAGGAACGCTGCATCCCCCGGCAGCGAGCAGGACTGCGGGAGTATCTCGAGACGCTGGGACTGGATGAATATGATCCCCTCGCGATTATTCAAAAAACCAAGGGGCGTATGGCCGAGGACGATCAGTGGATGGAGGTGCAAGAGATCAGATGACAGTACAGTTTGTAACGAACGATAAGGTGGCCGAGACCTCCTCCAAAGGCAACCAGGAGAAATGGCGGGACGGCGGGCGCTGGTATAAGCTGGATCAGTTCGGCTATGAGGGCCTTGCCGAAACGATGATCTCCCGTCTGTTGGAGCACAGCAGGATAGAAACGGATACGCCCTTCCGCTTCGTCCGCTACCGGATGGAGCGAATGAACGTTCACGGGCGGGATCGAAACGGCTGCTCAAGCGAGGATTTTCTCCGACCCGGAGAGTCTATCATTACCCTGTCCCACCTGTTCAAAAGAGAAGGTCTCCTCTTGAAGGACGTCTTAACGCGGCTGTCCAGCGACAAGAAGCGGATCGCATGGCTTGCCGGGGAGACGGCAGCGCTCACTGGTTTGGAGCAGTTTCCGCAATACTTGACGCTGCTCTTTGAGGTGGATGCCCTGTTTCTGAACGATGACCGGCATCTGAACAATATTGCCGTGCTGGAAAAGGGCGGGCGGTTCGACTATTGCCCCATTTTTGACAACGGCGCCGGGCTTCTGTCCAATGTGCAGATGGCGCCGATGGATATCGATCCCGCCGCGCTGATCCGCTCGGCCAAAGCACGGCCATTCAACACGACCTTCAACCGTCAGGCGATCTATGCGAGGAACCTGTACGGGCCGCAGCTTCACATTCCGAAATTCACGGCAGGAGAGCTTCGATATGAGCTGGAAGAACCGCTGAGCTACTATGCACAGCGTGATCGCGGCTTTATGTCGGAGCGCGTATGCCAGACGATCCTCACGCGGCAAAAAGAGCATAACAAGGAATAAACACATGGCTTCTGGCGCAAAGAGGTGTTCGTTGTGGGCAGTCGAAGACCCGGATGATTGGAAAGCGTGCAGAACTGTGTTACGGTGTAGACGAATCGAGAAAAGAAAAAGCCGAATCGGACCATGAAGAAGGAGGCAGCGACATGATCACAGTCAATATCAGATATACCGGCGTCAACGGCAGCGCGCGGGCGTTCGCCGGGGAGATGATCGACTCCGGCACGGTGGCGGCGATCCGGGCGGAAGAGGGAAACATCCGCTATGAGTATTACGCGCCGCTGGATGATCCGGAAACGATTTTGCTGATCGACAGCTGGCGGGACCAGTCTGCGATCGATGCGCACCATGCCAGCCCTATGATGCAGACGATCGCGGCGCTCCGGGAAAAGTATGATCTCCACATGACGGTGGAGCGGTATGTGAGCGCCGAAGAAGACGCGTCGGACGAGCGATTCATCCGGAAATGATGTGAGGCACTGTATGACGATCAAACGAATCAACACCGGCGGGATCGCCTGCCTGCTGCCGCTGACGGGCAGCCGGGAATGGTACTGGGGCACGGACTACACCTCCGGGGACTTATACGAGGCGGAGGAGCTGTACCGGACGGGCACCGCATCAAACAAAACCGGCTGATCTTCGTCCATTTCCCGGACGGGCGCGTCGTTGAGCCGGTGCAGGCCAGAGAGGGCCAGTATTTCGGGCTGCCCGCCTGGGACGGCGGCATCGTGATCCTGTTGGCGGATTTCCCTGCCGGGGTCCTCCGGCTGCTGCGCTATGAAGACGCACGCGGCGCGGTCACGCCCATCGTCACCCTGCCGCGCTGCGCCGTGGAGGACTGCTACAACCTGATGCCGCATGTATCCCCGATGTGCCTGACACGGCAGACGGCGGAGCGCTTTCAGGTCCTCTGGCCGGACAAGGCGGATTTTGCCATCCACGGCGCTGAGAGCTTCTGTTTCCGGGACGGGGAGCGGCTTTATTTCAGCCGCTGGTATGAGGACCCGGACTACAGGGAAGAGGTCGTGGTGCGGCGGATGCCGGACGGCGCGATCACGGAGCAGTACCGCGGCGCACTCAGCGAGCTGCCCGACGGGCAGCAGTGGCTGCTGACGGAGGACTGAAGCGCACGCACGCTGCGGCGGCGCAGGTATAACGTGATCGGAAAACCGTCCCAAAACCGGACACACAGATCGAGGCCGCATCGTTTTTGATGCGGCCTCGATTGCTTCTTATATCAGGATCCCGTTGCAGTGGTCGATCTCATGCTGGATGATCTGGGCCGTCCAGCCGGAGAAGGACTGGAGCCGGAACTGAAAGCGCTCGTTCTGATACCGCACCTTGATCGTGCGGTATCGTCTTGTTTTGCGCAGCCCCTCCAGGGAAAGGCAGCCCTCCTCGGCCTCATACGTCTCGGCGCATCTGACGATCTCCGGGTTGAACATGGTCGTGTACTTGCCCTCATTGTCGAAGACGATGATGCGCTTCGCCACGCCGATCATGTTTGCCGCCATGCCCACGCAGCCGTCGCAGTGGGCGGCCAGGGTTTCCAGCAGGTCCTCCGCGACGCGCAGGTCCTCCGGCGTGGCGGGCGCGGACTTCTGCGCGAGGAAGATCGGGTCTTTCATGATGGGTCGTTCCATACCGCTGTCCTCCGTGTTATTCGACGCCCGCCGCCGTGAGCTCCGCCAGCAGGCCCTCGCAGCCCGCCAGAATGTCGTCCCACGCCGCGTCAAAATCGCCGGTGTACCAGGGGTCGGCGACCTCCTGCCCGGGCCTCCCCGCATGGTCAAGGAGAAGCGTGATCTTCCCGTCGGGGTCGCCTCCGGCGAGGTGCTGGATGTTCCGGATGTTGGCGTGATCCATGCCGAGAATGCGATCAAAATGTACGTAGTCCCGCCGCGTCATCTGCCGTGCGGCGTGGCCCGCGCAGGAAATGCCGTGCTCGGCCAGCTTGCGCCGCGCGGGCGGGTACACGCCATTGCCGAGCTCCTCCCGGCTCGTGGCCGCCGAGGCGATCTCATACGCATCCGCCAGCCCCTTTTGGCGCACCAGGTCCTTCATCACAAACTCCGCCATCGGGCTGCGGCAGATGTTGCCGTGGCAAACGAATAGTATCTTTGTCAAATGCGATCAGCCTCCTGAAAAGCCGTATTCTGTCCCGTTTTGCCGCAATTTGCCAAGCGTATCTTTGCCCTAAAACGGGGTCACAATGTCATGACTCAGCCGAAATGCGGCAAAATGCGGCAAGATGAGGTCGTCAATGGTAGTAAAATGGTAGTAAAAATCGGGGCGGTTACCTACCGTTGGGCGAAGGGGAAAAAATGAAAGGCATCAAGAAAGGTGTTTCTTCAATTCAATTCTGACCTTTTCCAAGTCGCTGCAAGTCAGCAGTGGAATGAGAGCATTGATTTCATCAATACTTCTATCCCACCATTTGAATCGCAGCATGAGGTCAATCAGTTCATCATCAAAGCGCTTTCGTAAGACTTTAGCTGGGTTCCCGACCGCAATGGTATAGGGATCAACATCACTGCCGACAACGCTGCTGGCGCCAATAATCGCTCCGTCACCGATGTGAACACCGGGAAGGATCACAGCATTCTGACCGATCCATACATCGTTACCGATCACAGTATCGCCCTTGAACGGCATATCCGATGGAGCAGGCGCCTCCATATCCCATCCTTCAAGCGTGTAGAACGGGAATGTAGATACGGCGTTCATCTGGTGATTTGCGTCGTTCATTACGAATTCAATACCGGCTGCAATCTGACAAAACTTTCCGATGATGAGTTTGTCTCTGCTCCACGGATAAAAGTGTGTCACATGACGCTCAAATTCCGCGTCAGCGATATAGGTGAAATCTCCAACGAGAATGTTGGGATTCGTGATCGTTGGCTTTACATAGATTTCTTTGTCATATCCCATGATCGGGTGGACCATATTCGGGTCAGGTCTTTTTCCATTCATATGCGTTTCTCTCCCTAAACCTCGAATCGCTGTAATCTCCATGCCGTCGTTGAGAAAATGGAACAGGATGCCGGGCCGGATGGAATCGGTGCGTATAAATAAAAGCGCGAGAACAATTCCCATGACGAAGGCATGCGCTCATTTCAGGAAACATGCGCTGCAAGCCCATCCAAAAGCGCCCCGGCCTCCCGGACGACTTTGGCATTTGCGCTGTGTTTTACAAGCGCGCCCAGCATGTGCTCCAGCTCTCCCATATAGACGGGCCCCTGCTCGCTTTCGCCCGCTTCCGCTTCCGAAGCGCCTTTCCCGCCGCGCCACGGCGCCATACCGGGGACGGCTCTGGCTGCAAGTGACGGAAGATGATCTTTCATACAGGCCAGCATTCTGAGAATCTGGGTATCGTCTTCCGAATCAAAAACCTCTTCGATCAGATCGGTCCCCCATTCCAGACACTTCTCCTCCAAAAGCCCATACCGTTCAGAATAATGCCCAAACGGCCCGTTCACGTCTTCCAGGCTTGTGACGCTTGCCATCTCGTCCCTGTAAAACACGATCGGGGTCATATGCAACGCTTCCTGATCTTGACCGTATTCCTGCAAGGCATACTCTCTGCTGTCATAGGATACGACGCCCTCAAATATCTCTCCTGCGCAGGTCGTGATCCTCACGCATTTGCCATCAAAGCCTTTCAGATCCATATCTGCCTCCGATTTTCGTACTGCAAAGTCTCTCACGAATCCCGCTTTGCCGCGATCAATGTAGCGACAGACAGTGCAAGCACGGTCAACATGATGGCCGCGCTCGTGATCGCCGATAACGTCAGCATTTCCGACCCGTCGCCTTTCGAATTTACCATGATCAGCGTATTTTGCAGCGAGAGGACCGAAACGAGCGCATCGATGAAACTGATCGTGCGGAGCAGGCGGACAAGTCTGTCCGACGATTCTTTTCCTCGTTTCAGATTGACCGACGCCATGATGATTTTATACGTCGTATATGCCGCCATAGCGATCGCGGGGATCAGCGTCATATTGACGGGCTTCTGCAAAACGACCATCAGAGAGACGGGAACAACGAGGCAAAGATTCAGAAACAGCAGCAGCGCCGCCGACGCGAGACAGACCCTTGCTCGCGCGCGCTCCGGCTCTGCCGTCCGGTCGGCGCTTTTTCTCGCCGCGATGATGATCGTGCGAAGGACGACAAGCACCAGGTAGTAAACGCAGATCGTCCCGTGCCACAGGGAAGCGTGCCAGATACCGAGAAAACCGTTATACAGCGCGAAGACCGCCGTCACCGCGAGAGAACCCAGAGCGGATGTGACGGTTTTGAACGCATAATCGCTCTTCCACCTGTCAAAAAAGTGCTTCATTCGGCGCATTGCTCGTCCCGTCCGTATGCAAAGGTATGCTCCGCCCGGCCCCGCGTCTGAAGCTCCGGAAAGCACTTCGTTTCCAGAACGGTGAGTTTGCATTCGTGCTGCATGGGCTGCCTCCTTGCTCAGATGAATCTTCCCGTGACGCTGTCTTTGCTCTCGCGGATGGCGTCCGGCGTGCCGCAGGCGACGACCCGGCCGCCGTCCTCGCCGCCCTCCGGGCCCATGTCGATGACATAATCGGCACTGCGGATCACGTCCAGGTCGTGCTCGATCACGACGACGGTGGCGCCGTGGGCGATGAGCGTGCGGAACACCTGCAGCAGCGTCTCCACATCCTTCGGGTGCAGGCCGATGGTGGGCTCGTCAAAGACGAAGACCGAATCGGCCTGCTGCCGGCCCATCTCGGAGGCCAGCTTCAGCCGCTGCGCCTCGCCGCCGGAAAGCCCCGGCGTTTCCTCACCCAGCGTCAGATACCCCAGGCCCAGGTCCCGGAGCGTTTCCAGTCGCTGGGCAACAGCGCTCATGTCCCGGCAGAATTCCAGCGCAGAGCTCACGTCCATGTCCATGAGCTCGGGAAGGGACGCTTCCTCCCCGGCCTTGTTGCGGTAGCGGATCTTCTTCGCGTCCTTCGCGTAGCGCGAGCCCCGGCAGTCCGGGCAGGGGATGTCCACGTCCGGCAGGAACTGGACGTCCAGAGAGACCTGCCCCGTCCCGTCGCAGACCGGGCAGCGCAGGGAGCCGGTGTTATAGGAAAAGTCCCCGGCCTTATAGCCGTACTGCTTCGCCGCCTTCGTGCGGGCATAGCACTTGCGCAGCTCATCGTGCACGTTGGCGTAGGTCGCGACGGTGGAGCGCACGTTGATCCCGATGGGCGTGGCGTCGATCAGCTTGATGTGCCGGATGCCCTCCGCGTCGATCCGCTTGACGTGGTCTGGCATTTTCTTCCCGTTGCACAGCGCGTCCAGCGCGGGGACCAGGCTCTCCAGCACCAGTGTGGTCTTCCCGGAACCGGAGACGCCGGTGATGACCGTCAGCCGGCTTTTGGGGATGGTCACGGACAGCGGCTTGACGGTGTGGATGCGCTCTGTCTCCAGATGGATCGTGCCGTCGGCGAAGAGCGCCTGTTCGGATCGTCCCCGCTTCGGCGCCTGCTGTCCGGAGAGGTATTTGCCGATCACGGAAGCCGGATCGCGTTCAATGGCTTCAATGGACCCTTGCGCGATGACCGTGCCGCCCTTCGCGCCGGCATCCGGCCCCATCTCGATGAGCCAGTCGGCCTCCTTCAGGATCTGCACGTCGTGGTCCACCAGAAGCACGGAGTTGCCGTCCTTCACCAGATCGTGCATGACGCCGTTCAGACCGACGATGTTGGCCGGGTGCAGGCCGATGGACGGCTCATCCAGCACGTACAAAACGCCGGTCGTCCGGTTCCTCACCGCCCGCGCCAGCTGCATCCGCTGCCGCTCCCCGGTGGAGAGCGTGGCCGACGCCCGGTCCAGCGTGAGGTAGCCGAGGCCGAGGTCCATCAGCCGCGCCGCCACCTCCAGATAGGATTCGCAGATGCTGCGCGCCATGGGGCGCATCTCCTCCGGCAGGGAGGAGGGGACTGCCTTGACCCATTCGATGGACTCCTTCAGCGTCATCTCACAGGCCCGGTCCAGGGAAATCCCCATCAGCTTCGGCGCCCTGGCGGCATCTGAGAGCCGCGTGCCGCGGCACTCCGGGCAGACGTCCTCCTTGAGGAACTTCTCCACGCGCTTCATGCCTTTTTCGTCCTTGACTTTGCTGAGTGCGTTCCGTACCGTGGCCGTTGCGCTGTAGTAGGTGAAGTCCATCTCGCCCGCCGTGGCGGTGTCCGCCTTTTTCGGGCGGTAGAAGATGTGCTTTTTCTCCATCGGCCCGTCGTAGACGATCTCTTTTTCCTTGTCCGTCAGGTCCCTGAAGGGAACGTCCGTCCGCACGCCCATGGCCCGGCACACATCGGTCATCAGCGACCACATAAGGCTGTTCCACGGGGCGACGGCGCCGTCGTCGATGGAGAGGCTCTCATCCGGCACCAGCGTGCTGCGGTCCACCGTGCGGACCGTGCCCGTCCCGCCGCAGCATTTGCAGGCGCCCTGCGAGTTGAAGGCCAGCTCCTCCGCGCCGGGGCCGTAAAACCGCTCCCCGCACTCCGGGCAGACGATCTCCTGCATCAGTGCCACCTGGAAGCCCGGCGGCGCGTAGTGCCCGTTGGGGCAGCGGTGGCTGGCCAGGCGTGAGAACATCAGCCGCAGGCTGTTCAGCAGCTCCGTGCCCGTGCCGAAGGTGGAGCGGATGCCCGGCACGCCCGGCCGCTGGTGCAGCGCAAGGGAGGCCGGGACGTACAGCACCTCGTCCACGTCCGCGCGGGAGGCCTGCGTCATCCGCCGCCGGGTATAGGTCGAGAGGGACTCCAGATACCGTCTGGAGCCCTCCGCGTAGAGTACGCCCAGCGCCAGCGAGGATTTCCCGGAGCCGGACACGCCCGCGACCGCCGTGATGCCGTGCAGCGGCACGTCCACGTCGATGTTTTTCAGGTTGTGCACCCTGGCGCCCCGGACCTCGATGCTCTTCGGCTGGCCGTTGTTTTTCTGAATCGGATCACTCATCTTCTGTTTTCTCCCAAATTTGGTCTGGTCAATACAGGGGTAGGCTGTTATCTGTATTTCTCCCCGCTGTCAATGCTCCCGGTCCAGACGGTCGCTGTCTGCGGTTATCTGGAACCTTTGTCGGCAGTAGGATTTGCCGCACTGCTGCCGGGCGAAAATCAGACAACATCATCTTATTCTACATCATCCCGGCGGCTTTTTCCACCAGATAATTCGGCGCTCCGCAGCGCAGCAATCAAAAGCATCGCACTCTTGCATTACATCCTTTGCCGCGTTAAGATAAGGGGCAGGACCGGTACAGCGGCCCAATCCGTTCGGGAGGAATTCCTATGGCATTCGCAATCTCAACAGTAACGCTCATCAACCTGCTGTTTATCGCGGCGGGCATCGGCATCTGCGGATTGTGCTTCCTGCAGATCACCTCCTCCACGCATCTGCGCAGGGAGGTGCGCCGCTATTTCCAGGTCTTTTTCGGGGTGATCATCCTCTACATCGCCACACATCTGGCGCGGGAGCTGATGAACGGTCTGCCCGGCGCCGGGGTGCGCGCAGCGCTTTTGACGGTCACGTTTGCGGAGATGCTCGCAGCCGGCTTCATGGCCTTCATGATGTCGATGCTGATCCTGTCCGTCCTGCGGCCGGAGAAGCATGGAAAGCCCCTGCAGATCGTGCTGATCGCCCTGCTGGGCCTCCATCTGCTGCTGCTGATCGTCGGGCAGACGCGGGGACTGATCTATGATTTCGACGCAGCCAACGTCTACCACCGCGGGCCGGCCTATCTGCTGAGCAATCTCTGCCCCATGGTCATGCTGGTCATCGACGCGGTGCTGATGCTGCGCCACGGCAGGAAGATCGACCGGCGCGTCGCCACCGCCTTCTGGGTCTATCTGATCGCCCCCATCGTCGCCATCGTGATCCAGGGCTTTACCTACGGTCTGCAGCTCATCATTTTTGCCACGGTGGGCGCGGCGGTGTACATGTTCTCGGTCATCATCCGCGATCTGAACACGAGATATGAAAAACAGCAGGCGGAAAGCTCCCGGCTGGAGACCGAGCTGTCCCTCGCAACGCGGATCCAGGCGGACATGCTGCCGAACATTTTTCCGGCCTATCCCGAGCGGGAGGAGTTTGACATTTTCGCTTCCATGAACCCGGCCAAGGAGGTCGGCGGCGATTTTTATGACTTTTTCTTTGTGGATGACGATCATCTCGGCATCGTCATAGCGGATGTGTCCGGGAAGGGCGTTCCGGCGGCGCTGTTCATGATGATCTCGAAAATCCTGGCGCAGAACTATGCCATGACGGGACGCAGCCCGAAGGAAGTGCTGGAGGCGGTCAACGCGCAGATCTGCACCAACAACCGGGAGGAGATGTTCGTGACCATGTGGCTCGGCCTGCTGGACCTCAACACCGGCCGGCTCGTCGCCGCAAACGCCGGGCATGAGTACCCGGTGGTCAAGCCTGCGGACGGCAGCTTCGCGCTGGTCAAGGACAAGCACGGCTTTGTCGTCGGCGGTATGCCGGGCCTGAAATATAAGGAGTACGAGCTGCAGCTCGACCCCGGTGCGAAGCTCTTTCTTTACACCGACGGCGTGGCCGAGGCCACCGATGCCGCGGACGAGCTGTTCGGCACCGACCGGATGGTGGACGCCCTCCGGTCCGCGGAAAACGAAGCGCCGAAGGAGATCGTGCAGGCTGTGGACCGTGCAGTGGCAGACTTTGTAAAGGACGCTCCGCAGTTTGATGATCTGACGATGCTTTGCCTGCACTATAAGGGAAAGCAGACAAAGCCGGATGGGAATGGCGCTTGACCTTTCCCGGGCGCCGGCGCTATAATCAGCATGTCAAAGAACCCCGGCGCGGCGCATGGTTCGCAGCGCGCGGGCAAAGTATAAAAAAAGCGGCATCCGCTCCGGGTGCCGGGAAATGGAGACATGACCCATGAAGGCATTGGTCGCATATTTCAGCGCCGAGTACGGCGCGACGAAGCGCGTGGCGGAGGATCTGGCTGCCGCCGTCGGCGCGGACATTTTTGAGATCGTCCCCAACCCGCCCTATACCACCGCGGACCTGCGCTGGACCAACCCCCTGGCCCGCTGCAACCGGGAACACGCGATGGGCAAGGACGTGCCTGTCAGCGGCACCGTGGCGGATTTCGCCCAGTATGACACGGTGTATCTGGGCTTCCCCATCTGGTACGGCTATCAGCCGCTGGTGGTCAGCACCTTCTGCAAGGCCTATGACTGGACCGGCAAGACGGTCTACGCCTTTGCCACCTCCGGCGGCAGCGGCATCGGCAGGACGGCGGACAAGCTGCGCCCCTTTGTGCCCGGCGCGGCGAAGGTGGAGGCCAAACTGGTGCACTCCGCCGCGGACGTGACGGCCTGGGCCAAGTAAGAGGCAGGGCAGATGCAGCGAAAGGAGCTTCGCATCGTTTACCGCCGGGGCACGGAGGAATTTGCCGAGGCGCTGCAGCAGCGCCTGGACGGCACGGTGGGCCTGGACAGCGCCCTCTGGACGGAGAAGGACTATCTGGACTGCCGCCGCAGCATGCCGGAGGATGCTTATGTGCTCTTCCTGGGGGACGGGGCGGCGATGCAGCAGGAGGGCATGCCATGCACGCCGCGCTTTGCGCAGTACGGAATGGCCTACGGCTGGAGCGGCCGGCGCGCCTTTCTCACGGCCACGGAGCGGCCCTTGAACGGGAAAAAGAAGATCCGCGCTTTTCTGGAATACCTGCAGCAGCAGCACCCGGAGATCACGCCGGAGGAGCTGGAGACCGTCGCGGCGGAAAACGCCCTGGCCTGGGCCGATTCCCTCAAGGCCTCGGTCAACCCCCTCGCCTCGGTTCTGGACAGCATGTTCCGCGCGCCGGTATCCTCCGCCGGAACGATCACGGCGCTGGGGCGGCTGCAATACAAGGCGGCGGTCGCGGAGTTTTACCGCAGCGGGATCGCGGACTTCCTGGACGAATGAACAGCATAAAATAAGGAGCAGGCGTTTGCCTGCTCCTTATTTATATCGTATGGATCACAGATCCCGGACCGCGATGCCGTCCTGCACGACATCCTCCGGACCGTCGATGGCGGTGGGATAGATGCGGTAGCCGTGGCCGGTGAAGTCCGCCAGAAGCTTGTCGCCCCAGACCAGAATGTTCTCCGTGTCGCCGTGGAGGGTGTTCTTCCAGCGGTGCTTGACTGCGTTGACGTCATAGGCGTCCATGGCCAGCACGTTGTTGGCCTTGAAGCAGTTCAGCCCGTCGAAGTAATCGAAGAAGAGGTTGACGGCGCCGGCGTCCTGGCTCTGCCACACCGGGCAGCCGGAGACCAGGGCGTGGCCCGGGGCCAGGGCACGGGCGACCAGGGAGGTGCCGTCGCACTTCAGCGCCGCGCGCTCCTCCGCCGTGGCATAGGTCCAGGCGATGCCGCGCAGGAAGTTGCAGTAGACCGGGCCGTCCGGCACCTGGCCGGCGCCGTCGCCGATGGTCCATACGCGGCGGATGGTCCAGACCTGGGGCGCGGTGTCCAGCACGCCGAAGAAGGTCTCGCCGGTGCGCTCGCCGCGGAAGTAGATCTTCTCGCCGTCCACATACCAGAGGTCCGCGCGCTTGCCGCCCAGCTGCTTGCGCACCAGACGGCCGGTGGCGATGTCATACTTGATGATGTCCCGCTTGCCAGCGTCATGGTTGTCCCAGAGGAAGAGGAACAGGTGGCGGTCCGTCAGGCGCATCTTGCAGGCGCGGCGGTCGGAGCCGGGGCCGAGGCGCAGCACCTCCTCCGCCGTGCGCAGGTTCAGCGCCTGGTCATATTTCCACAGCATCACAGTGGGGTCGCTGCCCTTGGCCCAGTCGAAGCCGGCGGCATAAATGTCCTCTCCGGCGATGGCGAGGGCCATGACGGCGTTGTCCAGCGACACGTCGGTCCTGCGGCGGGTGACCGTCTGCCCCTGGGTCAGCAGGTTCAGCTTCTGATCCTCGATGAAGGCGAGCTGGTTGCCGCAGATGTCAAAGGCGTTGTCCGCCGCGCCGCGGACAGAGCGGCTGATGCGGCGGGAGAAGTAAAAGCCGGTGTTGTTCTGCCGTCCGGCGATGGGGGCGGCGTCCGCCGCGGCCAGATCGGTCAGCGCCTTGCTGAAATCCAGCTCTGCCAGCGCCTCAGCGCCGCAGGCGGAGCAGAAGCGGGCGTCCTCGTCCAGCGCGGCGCCGCATTCGGCGCAGGTGCGGCGCAGGCGGGTGCCGCAGTATTTGCAGAAGCGGGCCTCGTCCGCAACGGTTTTTCCGCAGTGAATACACTTCATAAGCTGTCTGATCTCCTTTTTCCAAAATTCACAACAAAAGTATTTTAACGCGAATGTGTTCGTATGTCAATCGGGCTTCGGGGCGCCTGGGCACTTGTGCGCAGGAAAAAAATATGATAAAGTAAGTGCAATTACACGAATTCGCAGGGATGAGGAGCGGAGGAAAAATGAACAAGTACAGGGATTTTGACAACTATCTGAAGGAATACCCCACGGAGGACGGCTATTTCGGGCGCTACGGCGGCAACTATCTGGACGACCCGGAGCTGATCCGCGCCTTCAACGAATACGCGGAGGCCTACAACACCATCGCCCAGTCGGCCCAGTTCATCGCGGAGCTGCGGCGCATCCGCCGGGATTTCCAGGGCCGTCCCACCCCGGTGTACCACTGCATGAACCTGTCCAATCTGCTCGGGCGCATGCAGATCTACCGCAAGCGCGAGGATCTGAACCACACCGGCGCGCACAAGCTCAACCACTGCATGGGCGAGGGCCTGCTCGCGAAGTTCATGGGCAAGAAGAAGCTCATCGCCGAGACCGGCGCGGGCCAGCACGGCGTCGCCCTCGCCACGGCGGCGGCCTATTTCGGCATGGAGTGCGATATCTACATGGGCGAGGTCGACATCGCCAAGCAGGCCCCCAACGTCACGCGCATGAAGATGCTCGGCGCGAACGTCGTCCCCGTCACCTTCGGGCTCAAGACGCTCAAGGAGGCTGTGGACGCGGCGTTCATGGCCTACGCGAAGGAATACAAGGACGCGATCTACTGCATCGGCACCGCCGCGGGCCCGCATCCCTTCCCACTCATGGTGCGCGATTTCCAGTACTGCATCGGCGAGGAGGCGAGAGAGCAGTTCCTCTCCATGACCGGCCATCTGCCGGATCAGGT
>SVKR01000026.1 GCA_015068365.1 Oscillospiraceae bacterium | reverse complement strand
ATGCCGTTGGGATCGAAGTAGCCCTTGTTGATCATATCCTGGAAGGTGGAAACGGCATTGGCGATGGCCGGATCGTTCCAGGTGGCGCGGCCGGCGAAGATCTCGTTCATGGCCTCATAGCCGATGGTCTTCTCGATGATGGGCTCCAGATACTCGGTGACGCACCAGGTCTCCTTGCCGGCGCAGCCGAAGGGGACGATGCCCTTGGCCAGCAGCGCGTCGCAGCAGGCGGTCAGGTCCTCATAGGTGGTGGGCACGTGGTCCCAGCCGGCCTGGGCCAGCAGGTCCATGTTGGCGAACAGGGTGACGATGTTCATCGTCAGCGGCACGGCGTAGTGCTTGCCGCCGTAGGTGGAGTTCTGCAGCATCACCTCGGGCAGCTGGTCGGCATAGGGCTTGTAGGCCTCATCCAGGCAGGCGGCGGTGCCGGCTTCGGCAAAGTCGCCCAGGAAGGCGCCGGACCAGGTGAAGAAGATGTCGGGCAGCGTGTCGGGATCGCTCATCGCGGCCTTGATCTTGGTCTTGTAGGAGTTGTTTTCAAAGGCTTCCCACTCGATCTTGATGTCGGGGTGGTTGGCCTCGTACTCCTTGATGGCGTTTTCGTATGCGGGACGGTTGGCGTCGCTCTCGGTGGCGATGCACCACAGGGTCAGGGTGGTCTTATCGTTGGAGGCGGCGGCGGGCTTGCTGCCGCAGGCGGCCAGGGACAGGACCATGCACAGTGCGAGAACCAGAACAAGAATCTTTTTCATGATTTGTCCTCCTAAAAAAATATGTCTGTTTTGGTCGGTACGGAACTGTATTGAAGATTTGGCGTCCTGCCCTCCGCCTTGTCCAGGGGACGGCGGGCGGGGCGTCCAAAGTCTTACCCCTTTATTTTTATTGCTTTATTGCAGCCGGCGGACCGTGCCGCCGGGAACGAGCGCCGCGCCGATCAGCTCCTGCCGGGGCAGATAGGTGCGCGGGTGCTCGATGGCCTCGATGAGGATCTCCGCCGCGCGCTTGCCCAGGGTGTCGGTGTCCTGGCGCACGGTGGTCAGCGGCGGGCGCAGCGCCCTGCTGAGCAGCGCGCCGTCATAGCCGGCCACGCTGATGTCCTCGGGAATGGACAGGCCGCGGCTTTCCAGCTCGCTCCTCCCGCCCAGCACGCAGATGTCGTCCGGGTACAGGATGCAGGTGGGCACGCGGCGCGCTTCCAGCAGCTCGCCGGTGATGCGGCCGCTGGTGGCCGGGTCGTGGAAGCGGGCCGGGCGGACGAACTCGTCCGGCACGGCGATGCCGTGGGACTCGCAGGCCCGGTAAAAGCCGGCCAGGCGGTTGCGGGTGACGGAGGTCATCTCCCCGTGGATGTAGGCGATGTCCCGGTGGCCCATGGAGATGACGTATTCCACCAGCTGGCGCATGCCCTGCACGTTGTCGGACACCACCGCGCCGCGCTGGTCGAACAGATAGTCCACGGTCACGACGGGGATCTCGCTGCGCATCAGGTCCGTCACCGCCGGGTCGCTGAAGTCCACGCAGGCGATCACCACGCCGTCGCACTTGCGGTAGCGGCAGTGCTCCAGATAGCTCATGGGCCGGCCGCCCAGGTTGCGGCTGATGAAGGTCACGTCATAGCCGTGGCGCTCCGCCTCGTCCTTCAGGCTGCTGAGCATGGCGGAGAAGTACTCGTGGCGCAGCCCGCTCTGCATCTCGTCCACGAACAGGACGCCCAGGGAGCTGGAGCGGTTGGTCTTCAGCATCCGGGCCGCGCCGTTGGGGGTGTAGCCCATCTGCTCCGCCGCGCGGAACACGCTGTCCACCGTCTCCTTGCTGATGTCCGTATAGCCGTTCAGCACCTTGCTGACCGTGGAGGGGGAGACGCCGCAGGCCTTTGAGATGTCTTTGATGGTAACCAGCGCCGCCGCCTCCTTACGAACACGTTTTCGTAATTTCATTATATGAGATCGTTTTTCTTTCGTCAACCATTTTTCCGCCGTGAAAAACCCCAAGATTTGCGGGTGATTTCTGTGCAAAATCATAAACAATGGGTCGGACGGGCACTTGGGTATTGTATATTCCGGCGTTTTGCGGTATGATTCGGAAAACGTGCGGCGCGGACAGTGAAAACGTGTTCGTCCCGCGCGATCCCCATATTTTTCGGAGATGTTCCTATGAAATACGGCCATTTTGACGACGAACGGCGGGAGTATGTGATCACCGAGGCCGCCACGCCCCTGCCCTGGAGCAACTATCTGGGCAGCGAGGGCTTTTTCGCCCTGTGCTCCAACACCGCGGGGGGCTACGCCTTTTACCGGGACGCCCGGCTGCGGCGCATCACCCGCTACCGCTACAACAACGCACCCCTCGACAGCGAGGGCTTCCGGGTCTACATCCGGGACGGCGGCACCGTGTGGAACCCCGGCTGGCAGCCGGTGCAGACGCCGCTGGACGGCTATGTCTGCCGCCACGGCCTGGGCTATACGGTCATCGAGGGGCGCAAGAGCGGCGTCACCGCCGTCCAGACCCTCTTCGTCCCCCAGGGCGACGACTGCCTGCTGGTGCACCTGCGCCTGGAAAACGGCAGCGGCGCGGAAAAGCGCCTGCAGGTGTTCCCCTATGTGGAGTTCTGCCTCTGGGACGCGATGGACGACAGCACCAACTTCCAGCGCAACTTCTCCACCGGGGAGGTGGAGGTGTGCGGCGCGGCCATCTATCACAAGACCGAGTACCGCGAGCGCCGCGACCACTACGCCTTTTTCTGGGCCGACCGCGTCCCGGACGGCTTCGACACCGCGCGGGAGGCCTTCCTCGGCACCTACGGCAGCGCCGCGCGCCCCGCGGCGGTGTTCGGCGGCGGCTGCACCGGCAGCATCGCCCACGGCTGGCAGCCCGTCGCCGCCCAGCAGTTCGACCTCACCCTGGCCCCCGGCGGACAGACCGAGCTGATCTTCGGCCTGGGCTATGCCGAGAACCCGCGGGAGGAGAAGTGGGCCGCCCCCGGTGTCCTCAACAAAACGCGGGCGGAAGCCATGATGAAACGCTATTCCTCTTCTGAGGCCGTTTTTTCGGCCATGGAGGCCCTTCGATCCCGTTGGGAAGGTCTTTTATCATCCTGCCATGTCACGAGCTCTGACGCGAAATTAGACCGCATGGTGAACATCTGGAACCAGTATCAGTGCATGGTGACCTTCAACATGAGCCGCTCGGCCAGCATGTTTGAAAGCGGCATGGGCCGGGGCATGGGCTTCCGGGACTCCTGCCAGGACCTGCTGGGCTTCGTCCACATGATCCCGGAGCGGGCGCGGCAGCGGCTGCTGGACATCGCCGCCACCCAGATGCCCGACGGCAGCGCCTATCACCAGTACCAGCCGCTGACGAAAAAGGGCAACCTGGCGGTGGGCAGCGGCTTCAACGACGACCCGCTGTGGCTCATCGCGGGGACGGACGCCTATCTGCGCGAGACCGGCGACTGGAGCATCCTGGACGAGCCGGTGGACTTTGACAACGACCCGGCCCAGGCCCGCCCGCTGCTGGAGCACCTGCGCCGCAGCTTCGGCTTCACCCGCAGCCACGCAGGCCCGCACGGCCTGCCGCTGATCGGCCGGGCGGACTGGAACGACTGCCTGAACCTCAACTGCTTCTCCGACGCGCCGGGCGAGAGCTTTCAGACCACCGGGCCCAGCGCCGGCCCCGTGGCGGAGAGCGTGTTCATCGCCGGCATGTTCGTGAAGTACGGCCGGGCCTGGGCGGACATTCTGCGGCACCTCGGCCGCGGGGAGGAAGCCGCCGCGGCCGAAGCCGACGTCGAAGCCATGGAGCGCGCCGTGCTCACCGCCGGCTGGGACGGGGCGTGGTTCCGCCGGGCCTATGACGCGGAAGGGCGCGTGGTGGGCGGACGCGACTGCGACGAGGGCCGCATCTTCATCGAGCCGCAGGGCATGTGCGTCATGGCGGGCATCGGCGTGCGCTCCGGCGAGGCGGCGCAGGCCCTGCGCAGCGTGGAGGAGCTTCTGGACACCCCCTACGGCATCGTGCTGCTGCAGCCGGCCTACACCCGCTACCGCCTGGAGCTGGGGGAGATCAGCAGCTATCCCCCCGGCTACAAGGAAAACGCCGGCATCTTCTGCCACTGCAACCCCTGGATCGCCTGCGCCGAGGCCGCGCTGGGCCACGGGGGGCGGGCCTTTGAGGTGTACCGGCGCATCACCCCGGCCTACATCGAGGAAGCCAGCGACGTGCACCGCACCGAGCCCTATGTCTACAGCCAGATGATCGCCGGGCGGGACGCCCCCGGCTTCGGCGAGGCGAAGAACAGCTGGCTGACCGGCACGGCGGCCTGGAGCTTCGTGTGCGTGTCGCAGGCCATCCTGGGCATCCGCCCGGAGCTGGACGGGCTGCGCATCGACCCCTGCGTCCCCGCAGACTGCCGGGGCTTCACGGTGCTGCGCCGCTTCCGCGGCGCGCTGTACCGCATCCGGGTGGACAATGCCGCCGGGGTGCAGCACGGCGTCCGGCGCCTTGCCGTCAACGGCAGGGAACTGCGCGGCAATCTCATCCCGCCCGCCGCCCCCGGCGAGACCGTCGAGGTGGAGGCGGTCATGGGATGAACCGCTGCAAAAACCGAAACATTGAAAAATGTTCCGGTTTTTGCGAAAATTGGACGTGCAGGGGGACTCCCGTCCCCCCTCACACCCCCCCATGCAAGACGGTTCCTTGGTAAAACAGGGTTTGTCTACAGTCTGCGCGCCCGCCCGGCGCTCCCGGAACGGGAGCCGGGCGGGCGCTCCGGGTTTTATCTTGCATTTTTTCGGAAAAGATAGTAACATGGGCTTCGTAATTTTGCCGCCGCGGAAGCGGCGATAAGTCCATGCAAGGAGGAACAAGCGTGAAAGATTATTTTGACCTCAGCGGCCGCGTGGCCGTGGTGACCGGGTGCAGCACCGGCCTCGGCGTGCAGATGGCCCGCGCGCTGGCCAACCAGGGCTGCAGCATCGTCTGCCTTGCCCGCCGCCGGGAAAAGGTGGAGGAAAACGCCGCCATGCTCGAGCAGACCTACGGCGTGCAGGCCATGGGCGTGGTGTGCGACGTGACCAACACCGAGAGCGTGGACGCCGCGGTGGAGGCCGTGCTGGCCCGCTTCGGGCGCATTGACATCCTCATCAACAACGCCGGCACCGGCGCGGTGGCCCCGGCGGAGGAGATCACCGACGAGCAGTTCGCCGGCGAGCTGAACGTGGACCTGTTCGGCACCTTCAAGATGGCCCGCGCCGTCGCGGGCAAGGCCATGATCCCGGCGGGCTACGGCCGCATCATCAACATCGCCTCCATGTACGGCCTGGTGGGCAACAAGATCGCCCCGGCCTCCCCCTATCACGCGGCCAAGGGCGGCGTGGTCAACCTCACGCGCGCCCTGGCGGCGGAGTGGGGCGACAAGGGCATCTGCGTCAACGCCATCTGCCCCGGCTATTTCGAGACCCCGCTGACCAAGGAGACCCTGGACAGCGAGTTCTTCCAGAACTACGCCCGCACCATGATCCCCATGGCCCGCTACGGCAGGGAAGGCGAGCTGGACAGCGCCGCCATCTTCCTGTCCTCCCCGGCCAGCACCTACGTCAACGGCGTGATCCTGCCCGTGGACGGCGGCTATACCTGCATGTAAAGCCCCACGCGAATCATACGAAGCGGCCGGCGGGCGCGCGTTTTGCTTCGGCAAATCGGCACCGCCGACTTCTTTCTTTCTTTTTTATTTCTTTCTTTCTTCCTTTCTCTCTTTCTTTAACTGAACTGTACTGTTTTGTTCTATATTGCTCTGTACTGTATTGTTATGTACTGTTATGTACTGTTATGTTTTGTACTGTTATGTTCTGTACTGTTATGTTACGCCGTTTGCTGACATTCAAGGGCTGATTTCCGGTCGGCAGACGCTGCATCGCAAAACCGCGGAACCGTTGCGCGCCAATGCTTTGCGGGGACGAAAACGATGACGGAAATTTAAGAATGCAGCAAACAGCATTTGCTGTTTGCTGCATTCTGCCTTTTTTCAGCTTATTTTTTACCCGGCGAAGAACAGCCCGTCAAAGAGGTCTGCGATCTCCGTTCCGTTCACGGTCTGGCTGCCGTCGTAGCGGTCGATCCAGATGCGGCGCATGTCGCCGTTTTCCAGCTCCAGGTCCCAGAACGAGCCGCCGTCGGTGCGCACCATTGTCACCTTCGTCCCGGCGGGCAGGGTGGCGGTGTCCACCGGCTCGCCGCTGCCGGAGTCCACGATCCAGGCGTCGATGTCCTCCTTCACCGTCAGCGTGACGCCCCGGCCCATGTTGCGGAAGAAGGGCTCCACGGGCTCGGGCATGCCGCCGATGCCGACGCGGTACGTCCGGGCGGCATGGGCGGTGGAGAGCAGGTGCAGCCGGTGGTACAGGCGCAGGGCCTCCACGTCCTCCGGCGTGCCGTCAAAGCCGCCGGAGAAGTCCCCGGCATACCAGAAGCCGCTGTCGTCCGCGCCCACGACCTGGGTGTACTTCCCGTCGTTGTCCACCGCGCCCTCCACGTAGAAGTAGACCGCGCCGGTCGTGGCGGGCTGAACGAAGTACACCTTGGCGTCATAGAGCCACTGATCGCTCATATCGACGACCTTGCCATTCCTGGTGAAATCGATTTCGGTGATCGCCGCGTGGTTGTCGGGATCCCAGACCAGCGCATAGGAATACTCCGTCAGGACCCCGTCGCCGTTGATGTCGGCATAGACGCTCTCGCCCTCGGACAGCTCCCGGATCATCGGCTCGGTGACCTTGCGGACGGTGGGGACGGGGAAGAGCACTGCGTCGTAGTCCTCCCCGATCTGCAGGAAGCCGTCGCTGTTGTCCGGCTCGTTCCAGATCAGCATGGCGCCGTTGTTCTCCTCGAAGTAGAACCAGCCTATGTGCGGCATCTTGTAGCCGTTGCGCGCCACCAGGTGGAACACCGCCGCGCCCGCCGGGGCCATGTCGTCGTCCCCGCCGGCGATGTACCAGCTGCCGGCCAGGATGACGGGGATCTCGCCCTCCACGCAGTCGCGCAGCGCCATCTGGCCCCAGGCGGTCACCTCAAGCGTCAGCGTGTGGGTGCGGTAGTCGTCGTCGCTGTAATAGCCGCTCCAGATGCCCACAAGGCCGGACGATTCGGCGCTGTCGTAGTCAAAGCGGTCATAGTCCGTGTCCGGCACGGTGTAATCCAGCCCCACGTCGTCGTAATAGGCGCGCTGGGCGGTGAACTCGTCCATCAGCAGCACGGTGCCGCCGGAGAAGTCGGAAAAGCGGACGCTGTCGCCGTCGGCGGTGAGGGTATAGCGCCCCGGCTCGCCGTGGTACATCCCGTCGAACACGTCGATGCTGTGGGGCAGCGTGCGCACGGTGATGCTGTCGATGTCGCCGCGCAGCAGATCGGCCGGGTCGTCGGGATAGATGTCCGCCACGTAGTAGTAGTACGGGCTGACGCTCTCCTTGTCAAAGCCCGTCACCTCCACGCTCAGCGTGTCGCCGACGGTGAAGAAATCCAGCAGATAGCTGGTGCCGTCGCCGCCGGGGATGTCGTCGGCGTCCAGCAGATAGGTGCCGGACAGGCGGCTGCGCAGCAGCAGGCCGGTATAGTCCGGGCGCACGGCGCCGTCGCGCTCCATGCGCAGGGCGCGGTCATACACGCCCGCCCCGGCGGGGGTGAAGATCGTGGCGATGAAGCACAGCGCGCCGTCCTCCGTCAGCACCATGGGCATGTCGGCGTTCAGGTTCTCCTCGTCAAGGGTCTGCTCCTGCAGTTCCTTCCAGTCGTCGTCGAAGTATTCCGACAGGTCGGTGTAGTCCGTCAGATACTCCCGTGCGCCGGCGAGAAAGCCCTCCGGCGTCAGCCCGGCGGCGCGCAGCACGGATTCGTTTTCCACCGCCTCGCCGTAATCGTCGAAGTTGAAGCACCAGTAGTAATCCTCGCCCCAGTCGGTGTCGCAGGTGACGAGCAGGGAGTGGATGCCCTCGTGCTCGGTGTAGGTGTAGCAGGCGCAGTAATGGCTCAGGCTGTCCTCGTCCTGCATCTCCTCCAGCGTCGGGGCGACATATTCGTCATAGATGCCCTGTACGGTGTCGTTCAGCTCCTTCAGATAGGGCGTGTCCGGGCCGGAGACCCGGGGCAGGATGAAGGAGAAATAGTCGTTGTATCCGGCGCTCTGCGTCAGCGTGCCGGCTTCATGGCACAGCTCCGTCACCTCGATCTCCGCCTCCGGCGCGGGGCGCTCGGTGGCCTGCGGCACGGGGGATTCCTGCGCGGCGGCGGCCTTGCCCTCGTCCGGCTTGGGGATGGGGGTCGCGGACAGGTCGGCGCGGGGGGCGTCCGTCTGCGCGGGCGCGCTCTGCCCACAGGCGCACAAGCCCAAGCACAGCGCCAGGGCCAGGAGCAGGGCGATCAGCTTTTTCATCGTTTGTCCTCCTTTGAAGAAAATGGGCTTGCGATCGCGCGAATGATGTTCCAGATCATTATACAGCTTCTTTTCCGAAAATGCCATAAGCGGCGCGATTTTTTTGACTTTCGGCGGAAAGAATGCTACCATAAGGGCGAAACTGTGCGCTTTCGGCGCGAAAAGGAAGGGAGAGACCGCCCATGAGCGAGGCATACGAGGTCATAGGCATCGACGAGGGGAGCTGGCGCATCGACGAGGGCTTTGTCCGCTGCTATCTCCTGGCCGGGACGGAGCGGGCGCTGCTGGTGGACACCGGCGCCGGGTTTTCCACCGCCCGCGCCGTCGCCGAGCAGCTGACGGACAAGCCCCTGCTGCTGTGCAACACCCACGGCGACCCGGACCACATCGCGGGCAACGCCGCGTTTCCGGAGGTGTATCTGCACCCGGCGGAGGAGGAGAATTACCGCGCCTTCGGCGGCCCGGGCGCCATCCTGCCCCTCCGGGGCGGGGACGTGCTGGACCTGGGCGGGCGCGCGCTGGAGGTCATCGAGCTGCCGGGCCACACCCCCGGGAGCATCGCCCTGCTCGACCGGAGCCGCCGCGTGCTCCTCGGCGGCGACGCGGTGCAGGACGGGCGGATCTACATGTTCGGCCCGCGCCGCGATCTGAGGGCATACCTGCGCTCCATGCGCGCGCTGCAAAAGCGCGCCGGGGAATTTGACGCCGTCTGGCCCGCCCACGGCAGCTTCCCCGTCTCCCCGGCGATCATAGCGGGGCTGTGCCTGGGCGCGGAGCGGATTCTGGCCGGGCAGGTCAGCTGGACGCCCTTTGAGGTGCGTGGCGGCATGACCGTGCGGCTTTACGACGTGGGCTGCGCGGGCTTCCTGCTGCCGGATGAATGAAAAAGCGCGCTGCTTTCGCAGCGCGCTTTTTCATAAGATTTGCGTGAGCCACAGCACCAGGCCGTAGGCCACGCTGGCGAGGATGCCGAAGGTGATGACCGGCCCGGCGATGACAAAAATCTTCGCAGCCAGACCGGTGACCATGCCCTCGGTCTTGAACTCCAGCGCCGGACTGGCGACGGCGTTGGCAAAGCCCGTGATGGGCACCAGCGTCCCGGCCCCGCCCTGGCGGGCCAGGTCGTCATAGACCCCCAGCCCGGTGAGGAACGCGCCGAGGAACACCATCGTCACGCTGCACCAGGCCGCGGCATCCTCCGGCTCCGCGCCCAGGGCCCGGTAAAGCTCCAGAAAGCCCTGGCCCACGCAGCATATGAGCCCGCCGATGACAAAGGCCTTGCCCACGTCGGCCCAGAGGGGGGATTTGGGCATCTTGGCCCGGACATAGGCGGCGTATTCCTCGTTGGACATCTGCATATCGCGATCAGCTCCTTTTGCCCTAGCTTTCCCAAACGGAGCAGAATCATACAGACCGCCAAAAAACCACGCTTCAGCGTGACGGTCTCTGAGCAGCGGGGGAGTCCCCCTCGGGTCGGATCCGGTTTGTTTCTCAAAAATCTTTTTGACAAACAAATGGGGCGCGTTGCAAAATACGATCCATCCTGTCATTCCGAGCCAGTGCGCACTTTTCGCGGAGGCGAAAAGTCGTGGCGTGGGAATCCGTACTTCCTTTCGTAGGAAAAACGGATTGCCACGGCCCCTTGCGGGGCCTCGCAATGACACATTGCGTATTTTGCAACGCGCCCTCAGACTGCAGACAAACCCTGTTTTGTAAAGGAACCGTCTTGCATGGGGGGGT
>SVKR01000025.1 GCA_015068365.1 Oscillospiraceae bacterium | reverse complement strand
TTAGGAGCCGACCCAAAGATGCCGCGGTGATGCCCTTGCCGAGCCCGGACACCACGCCGCCCGTGACAAAGATATATTTGCTCATGTCTCATCCATCCTCCCGACAGAAATGATTCCCCGAACAAAACAAAAAGAGACAAAGGCGTGCAGAAATGAACTCTGCGAGACGCCTTTGTCTCTCAACTCAGCTATTGTATGCCCGGACCTGAAAAAAGTCAATGAAAAAAACTTGCATTCAGCACGCTGAAACGGTAAAATGCGTAGCATAAATCAGTTGCAACACGGAAAGGAGCGCTCATCCCATGAACTATACGCCGGATGAAGTACTGCAATATGTCCTGGAGGAGGACGTCAAATTTGTCCGCATGGCCTTCTGCGACATATACGGCAAGCAGCGCAATGTGGCGATCATGGCCGGGGAGCTGCCCCGCGCCTTTGAACACGGCATCGCTTTTGATGCCTCCGCGATCAGCGGCTTTGATATGGACGCACGCTCTGACCTCTTCCTGCGCCCCAATGCCGACACGCTCAAGGAACTGCCCTGGCGGCCCCAGAGCGGCCGCGTGGCCCACATGTTCTGCGACGTCGTCCACCCCGACGGCACGCGCTTTGACGGCGACACCCGTGCGCTTTTGCGCGCAGCGGTGGCGGAAGCCGCGGCGAAGGGCTATGAGTTCCGCTTCGGCACGGAGATGGAGTTTTATCTCTTCAAGCTGGACGAACAGGGACGCCCGACCGACGAGCCCTTTGATACGGCGGGCTATATGGACGTGGCCCCGGAGGACAGGGGAGAGAACGTCCGGCGGGAGATCTGCCTGACGCTGGAGCGGATGGGCATCTTCCCGGAGAGCTCGCACCATGAGAGCGGACCGGGCCAGAATGAGATCGACTTCCGCTATGCCCAGCCCGTGGCCGCGGCGGACAACGCCGTGGTGTTCCGCAGCGTGGTGCGCACCATCGCCGCGCAGAACGGGCTGTGGGCGGATTTCTCGCCCCGGCCGCTGGCGGATCACGACGGCAACGGAATGCACATCAACATCTCCGCCGTCCGCGGCGGTGCGGACGTGCCGCCGCTGAAGCTCGTGCCGGGGCTGATGCGCCGCATCCCGGAGATGACGCGCCTGCTGAATCCCGTGGAAAACTCCTATGCGCGCCTGGGCCGGGACAAGGCGCCGGCCTATATCACCTGGTCGGAGGAAAACCGCTCTCAGCTCGTGCGCGTGCCGGCCGCGGCAGGGGAGTATAAGCGCGTGGAGCTGCGCTCACCGGATAACGCGGCGAACCCCTATCTCGCATTTGCCATGATGATCCACGCCTGCGTGGAGGGCCTTGAGGAAGCGCTTCCGCTGCCGGAGCCGACGAACATCAACCTTTTCCGGGCAGATGCGGCGAAGCTGCGGATCTATGACCGCCTGCCCGCCACGCTGGAGGAGGCGAGCGTCCTGGCAAGCCGGAGCGAGTTTCTGCGCGCACATCTCCCGGCACAGGTGCTCGCAGCGTACGACATCCGGTGATCCGGCGCATTTGATCCTGAGGAGAGGAGGGGAGCGCTACGGTTTTTCAGAACAACACCTACAGCGTCCTGTTGGTTTCCGCGTCCGAAAAATTCAATACCGCGGCGTATTCTCTGCTTCCCTCGACGGATTATTACCCGGTCACGACGGCAAAGAGCGTGGGCGAGGCCCGGCGGAGGATGGTCGATTCCGCCTTCGATCTGATCCTGGTCAACGCGCCGCTGCCCGACGGCATGGGGATCGACTTTGCCATGGAGGCCTGCACGGAGAGCGACGCCGGCGTGCTGCTGCTGATCAAAAGCGAGATGCACGAGGAGACGTATTACAAAGTGCTGCCCTCCGGCGTCATCACCCTGCCGAAGCCGACAAGCACGCAGGCGCTGTCCCAGTCCCTGCGGGTGCTCTGCGCCATCCGCGAGCGGCTGCGCGGCGTGCGGCAGCACCAGACGACCGTGGAGGAGAAGATCGAGGAGCTGCGCCTGGTAAACCGCGCCAAGTGGCTTTTGATCGAGTGCCTGCACATGACGGAGCCGGATGCCCACCGCTATATCACCCGGCAGGCGATGGAGGAGCGGACAAGCAAGCGGGAGATCGCGGAAAACATCATCCGGACATATCAATAATTTTACAGCCGAAACCGACTGCCGGTTTTTATCGGCAAAACGAACGGTATCTCCGCCAAAAAGAACAGCCCGCAAAAGCGGGCTGTTCTTTTCGCGCGTCCCTTATTTGCAGCGGAAGCCCCTGCTTTTCAGAAAGTGTTCCAGCTCGTCCATGTCGTTGGCGCGGATGACGATGATGGGTCCGGCGCTTTCGCGGTCAAAGGAGGCATAGAGATAGTCGATGTTGATGTTGGCGTCCTCAACGCACTCCAGCAGCCGGTCCAGGCTGCCCGGCTCGTCCGGGATCCCGAAGGCCATGACAGCGGTGCGCTTGATCTGGTAGCCGGCCTGCGTCAAAAGCTCGCTCGCCTTGTCCGGGTCGGACACCAGCATGCGGACGATGCCGAACTCGGCGCTGTCGTTGGTGACAAAGGCGTCGATGTCGATGCCGCCCTCCGCCAAAAGCCGTGTGATGGAGCGCATTGCGCCCTTGCGATTTTCTGTGAAAATGGAAATCTGTTTGACCATATCCTTGCTCCTTTACGCTTTGATGGCGTCTTTCATGCTTTTTACATACGCCGCGACGTAGGGGACGGCGCCCCGGCCGTGCTTTGCCACAAGCTTCATGATGGCCGAGCCCACGATGACGCCGTCGGCGTGCGCGGCCATCTGCTTTGCCTGCTCCGGCGTGGAAATGCCGAAGCCCACAGCGCAGGGGATGTCCCGCTCCTGCTTCACTCGCGCCACCATGGCGCCGATGTCCGTCGTGATCTCCGCGCGGACGCCGGTGACGCCGAGGCTGGACACGCAGTAGACAAAGCCGGACGCCTCCCGGGCAATTCGCCCGATCCGAGCTTCCGACGTCGGCGCAATGAGCGAGACCAGCTCCAGCCCGTATTGCCTGCACGCCGGGTCGAACTCCGATTTTTCCTCAAAGGGGATATCCGGGAGAATGAGCCCCTGGATGCCCGCATCCACGCAGTTTTGCAGAAAGCGGTCTGTCCCGTAGGAAAAGACCACGTTGGCATACGTCATGAACACCATCGGGACTTGGACGGTCTCCCGCAGCGTCCGGACTAGCTGAAACACCTTGTCGGTGGTGGTACCGGCCTTCAGCGCCCGCTCGTTTGCCTCCTGGATGACGGGGCCCTCGGCGGTGGGATCGGAAAACGGGATGCCCAGCTCGATGAGGTCGGCGCCGTTGTCCGCAGCGGCGCGCACCAGCGCCGCCGTCGTCTCCAGGTCCGGGTCCCCACAGGTGAGAAAGGGGATGAAGGCCTTGCCGTTTTTGAACGCGTCTGCAATCTTAATCATGGAGGTCCTCCCCTCTGTACCTTGCGATGGCCGCGCAGTCCTTGTCACCGCGGCCGGAGATGTTGATAACGACGATCTTGTCCTTTTCCATTGTGGGGATCAGCTTCATGGCATGCGCCACGGCGTGGGCAGATTCGATGGCGGGAATGATGCCCTCCGTGCGGGAGAGGTACTCAAAGGCCTGCACCGCCTCCTCGTCCGTGACCGGCACATACTCCGCCCTGCCCGTGTCGTGGAGATACGCGTGCTCCGGGCCGATGCCGGGGTAATCCAGTCCGGCGCTGATGGAGTAAACCGGCGCAATCTGACCGTAGGCGTCCTGGCAGAAGTAGCTTTTCATGCCGTGAAAAATGCCGAGGCGCCCGGTGGCGATGGTCGCCGCCGTTTCAAAGGTGTCGACGCCGCGCCCCGCGGCCTCGCAGCCGATGAGGCGCACGCTCTCATCTTC
>SVKR01000024.1 GCA_015068365.1 Oscillospiraceae bacterium | reverse complement strand
TGCAGGTGTGGGCCACGTGCAGGCACAGTGCCTTCACCACGTCGCCGCTGCGCTCCTTGAACGTGCCCGCCATGGGCGCGAAGGTGTCCGGCGCCCAGAGCTTGCCCGCGTCCTTCAGCGACTGCACGTCGGCAATGCACGCCGCGAGCTCCTCCGCCGTCACGTCCGGGCGGGCGGCATACTTTTCAAGAAGCGCCTTCGTGATCTCCTCCGGCGAATGGTCCGGGAACAGGTCGATCACGTCCCAGGCCACGTCGTCCACCGCGTGGATGGAGCCGGAGCAGCCGTCGATGACGATGTTGTATCCGTTCAGTTTATATGCATGAATCATCTGTCGTCCTCCCGGGTTTTCTGACTGTCAACAAGGTGTCGACAGTTTGAAAACCCGCCGCCCTTTGGGGCGGCGGGTTTTCCGATGTGCCGTATTCAGCGGTCGGCGTTCTCGCACTTCTGGTTGGCAACGCCGCAGCTGGTCTTGCAGGCAGACTGGCAGGAGGTCTGGCACTCGCCGCAGCCGCCCTTTTCGGCGCTGGCGCACAGGTTGCGGGTCTCAAGGGTCTTGATACGTTCCATGATTGAATCTCCTATCGACAAAAGATGTGTTTTTTCGGTGATTCGAATGTTACCATATTTGCTCCCATAAGTCAAGTGTCGCTGCCGGCTTCCCCCACCGGCGCCGTGGGCGGAGGCGGCGTCTCCTCCGGCGCCGCGGGCGGTTCCGCAGGCGGCTCATCCGTCGGTTCAGCGGGCGGCTCGGTGGGCGCCGGGGTGTCGTCAGGCTCGGCCGTGGGCTCCGGCGTCTCCGCCGGGGTCTCGGTGATCTCCGGGGTCTCAGCCGGTTCCTCCGTGGGCTCCGGCGTCGGCTCCGGGGTGGGTTCCGGCGTTTCGGTAGGCTTGGGACGGCGGGCCTCCTCCTGCTCTTTCAACAGGTCGTCCAGATTGCCGAAGATGTTGGTGGCGATGCCGATGTTCGGCGCGGGGAAGCTGCGGTTTTCCAGCCCCTCGTGCAGCGGCTGCATCACACTTTTCCAGATGACCACGGCGGGGTTGGTGTAGAAATTCATGGTCTCGGGATAGTTGTAGCCCGTCCAGACCGCCGCGACATAATAGGGCGTGAAGCCCACGAAATAGCGGTCATTGTTGTCGGAGGTGGTGCCGGTCTTGCCGGCGACGGACATGCCGGAGAAATAGGCGCCGGCGCCGGTGCCGCCGGGGGACACGGCGTTTTCCAGCATGTTGCAGATGTTCGCCGCCGTGTTGGGCGAGAAGGCCCGGATGGTTCTGGGCACGTTGTCCAGCACCACGTTGCCGCTGGAATCCAGCACCTTGGTGTAGGTGCGGCCATAGGTCATGGTGCCGGCGTTGACAAAGGAGCTGTAAGCCTGCGTCATCTCCCGCACGGTGGCCCCCTGGGTCAGCGCGCCCAGGGCCATGGGGGCATAGTCCGCGTCCGAGGGCAGAAGCGAGGTGAAGCCCAGCTTCTCCGTCAGATACTTATAGGATTCCGCCGGGGTCAGCTTATCCACGATCTGCGCCGCCACAGTGTTTTTCGAGCGCTTCAGCGCCTCCCGGATCGTGATGATGCCGGAATAGCTGCCGCCGTCATTGTAGGGGTACCAGCGGGTGCCGGACAGCCGGACGTCCGGGGAGTCGTTGACCAGGGTGTTCTGGGTGATAAGGCCGTACTCCAGCGCCGGGCCGTAGGCCGACAGGGGCTTGATGGACGAGCCCACCTGGCGCTTCGAGTCGGTGGCGTAGTTCCACGCGTCGTTGACGGTCTTCTCCCCCACCGCGCCGCCGATGGCCTTGATGTCGCCGGTGTAGGGGTCCATGATGACCATGCCGGACTGCAGCTGCTGCTTGCACTCCCGATAGGGCTTGGGCAGGTTCTCCACATCCTGGAACACGCGGTCCACCGCGGCCTGCACCGCCGGGTCATAGCAGCTGTAGATCTGCAGTCCGCCGTAATACAGCTTGTCCCGGGCGGTCTTTTCATTGATGTCCAGCTCCTCCATCAGATCGTGCAGCACGTCGTCCAGCAGCGTTTCCACATAGAAGCTGTAGATCTCCATGACGTAGGGCTCGTTTTCGGCGCGGACGAAGTTCAGCTCCTCGTTCTTCGCGGCGACGAGCTCGTCATGGGTGATATAGCCGTAGTCGTACATCTCGCCCAGGATCAGCTCCTGGCGGTACTTGTTCCATTCCCGGCAGGTCATGGTCAGGCCCAGGTCCCGGTCGGTGATGATGTTGGCGATGAAGGGGTCATATTTTGAGGGGTTGTTGGTGATGCCGATGATGCTGGCGCTCTCCGCCAGGGAGAGGTTCCACACGTCCTTGCCGAAGTAGGTCTGCGCGGCGGTATAGACGCCGTAGCAGCCCTCGCCGAAGTAGACCGTGTTGAGGTACCACTCCACGATCTCTTCCTTGGTATAGGTCTTCTCCAGCTCCAGCGCCTGGAAGATCTCCAGCAGCTTGCGGGAGACCAGGTCGGCATCGTTCTGGGTGTTGTTCTTGATGAGCTGCTGGGTGATGGTGGAGCCGCCGAAATCGTTGCTCATGGAAAGGAACATCTGGGCAAAGGCGCCCGCGGTGCGGTACCAGTCCACGCCCTTGTGCTCGTAAAAGCGGTGGTCCTCGATGCTGACCAGCGCGTGCTCCATGCCGGCGGGCAGGTTTTCATAGTCCACCCAGATGCGGTTTTCCCTGCTGGTCAGGGTCTGCAGCTCCTGGTCCTTGCCCGCGGCGTCCGTGTACCAGACCGTGCTGCTCAGGGAAAGCGAGGCGTCCTCCAGCGTGACCTTCAGCTTGGGGTTCAGCTCGGTTTTCACATAGTAGGCAAAGATGAAGGCGAACAGCAGCGCGGAGATGAGGAACACCATCAGCACCGTCAGCACAATGCGCAGCGCAAGGCGCAGCACGCCGCCGACGCCCATTGCCGTGACATTCGCCGCCGTGTCCGCGATCTTTCTGACTTTTTTCCTGTCCATGAAGGCCCCGCCTCCGTTCTCGATCAAAGTGCTTTTCCGATATTATACGCAAAACAGTATAGCACATTCTGTCAAATGCTTGTATCAGAATTGTAAATGAAATCCCCGCCGGGATAAGCGTTCAGGCTTTTCCGGCGGGGGAGCGATGCTTTATTTCGTCCTGGCGATGGACAGCAGCACGAAGATCGCCAGCAGGAAGGGATAAAAGAGATAGGGGATCAGCGTGACGCTGCTGACGCCGCTGAGCCCGGCGGCGATCAGAAGCTGGGCGCCGTAAGGGATGATGCCCTGGAAGATGCACGAGCAGGTGTCCAGCAGCGAGGCGGTCTGCCGCGGGTCGATGTCGTACTCCTCGCTGATGTTGCGGGCGATGGGCGCGGCGATGACGATGGCCACGGTGTTGTTGGCGGTGGCGATGTCCATCAGCGCCGTCAGCATGGCGACGCCCAGCATGCCGCCCCGCTTGCCGTGGAAGTGGCGGCGGATGAAGCCCAGGATGGCCTCAAAGCCCCCGTTTTCCCGGATGAGCGCCGCGGTGGAGGCCACCAGGATCGTGACGATCATGGTCTCGAACATGCCGGCGGTGCCGCTGCCCATGGCAGTGAATGCGGTGGTGTAGTCCAGGGTGCCGGTGACGATGCCGGCGATGAGAAACAGCACGATGCCCGCACCCAGGACGATGAAGACGTTGATGCCGATGATGGCCAGCACCAGCACGATGAAGTAAGGCACGGCCTGCAGCACGTTGAACGCGCTGCTGCTGACGGCGGCGCCCCGGCCCGTCAGGGCCACGACGATCAGAATGATGAAGGTGATGACCGCCGCGGGCAGCGCCACCCAGAAGTTGACCCGGAACTTATCCCGCATCTCCACGCCCTGGGTCTTGGTGGCGGCGATGGTGGTGTCGGAAATAAAGGAGAGGTTGTCGCCGAACATACTGCCGCCGACCACGGTCGCCACGCACAGCGGCAGCGAGAACCCGCCGCCGGCCGCGGCCTCCACCGCGATGGGGGCCAGGACCGTGATGGTGCCGACGCTGGTGCCCATGGCCATGGAGATGAGGCAGGCGATGAGGAACAGTCCTGGCACGGCGAAGTTGCCGGGCAGGATCGCCAGGAGCATGTTGGCGGTGCTGACCGCGCCGCCGGCCTGGCGGGCGATGCCGCTGAAGGCCCCGGCCATCAGGAAGATGAACAGCATCGTGGTGATGTTGTCGTCCCCGATGCCCCGGGCGCAGACATGGATCTTCTCGTCAAAGCTCAGCGCGCGGTTTTGCAGCATGGCGACGATCAGCGCGATGCCGAAGGCCACCACGACGCTCATGATGTAAAAGCCCATCTGCCCCTCCACGGGCTTGATGTACTCATACCAGATGCCGGTGCCGAGATAGAGCAGCAGAAAGACGACGATGGGCAGCAGCGCCGCGCCGTTGGGCTTTTTCTCGTTCATGTTACAGATTCCTCCAGTTTCAAATGACAGTCGCCCCGATAGGATACCAGCATTTGCCACAAAAAGCAAGTCAAAGCGCAGTTTTTCATTTTTCGCTTGACAGACATTACTATGCGTCGTATAGTATTGCGCGAAGGGAGGTATTGGATGGACATTCAGATGAAGCGCGGCCTGCTGGACGCCTGCGTCCTGGCCTCGATCAAAAACGAACCCTCCTACGGCTACCGGATCATCAAGGACATGCAGCCCTATGTGGCGATCTCGGAATCGACGCTGTACCCCATCCTGCGCCGGCTTGAATCGGCGAAGCTTCTGACGGTGCGCTCGGCGGAGCACAGCGGGCGGCTGCGAAAATACTATCACATCACGCCCCAGGGCCTGAAGCGGCTGGAGGACTTCCGCAGCGACTGGAACGAGCTGCTGGCCATCTATCAATATATTGTAAGAGAGGACAAGGGACATGAATAAAGAACAGTTTCTCGCCGCGCTGCGCGCCCGGCTGACCGCCCTGCCGAAGGACGATCTGGAGAAGACCCTGCAATACTACCGCGAGATGATCGAAGACCGCGTGGAGGACGGCATGACGGAGTTCGAGGCCGTGGACGACGTGGGCGACCCGGCGGAGCTGGCCGAGGCCATTTTGCAAAAGCCGGTAAAGCAGACCGCCGTCAGGGCGCCCAAAGCGCCGAAGCAGCGCAGGCCAATGTCCGCCGGGAAAAAGGCGGCGCTGATCGTGGCCGCCTGCCTGCTCATCTGCGCCGGGGTGGGGATCATCCTCGCCTCGCTGAACATGGGAAGGAGCAGTGCCATGGAAAAGGAAGTCACCCTCAGCGAAGATATCCGCGCGCTGGAGATCGACAGCGGCTCCGCCGCGGTGGAGCTGTTGTGCGCGAAGGACGGCGCCACGCATGTCAAATACATCCAGAGCGCGCGCGTGAACTATGACATCGAGGTAGACGGCGGCACGCTGCGCGTTGCGCGCCGGCGCGCCGGCGGATGGTCGCTTTTCAGCGTTTCTCTGGCGGAGGACTATGTCCGCGTCTACCTGCCGGAGCGGGAGTACGAGTCCCTTTGGATCAAATCCTCCAGCGGCGGCGTGGCCGTTCCGGAGGACTTCCGCTTCGGCAGCGCGGTCATCAACGCCTCCAGCGGCGGCATTGCCTTCGCGGCGGACGCCCGGGAGGAGCTGAACATCCAAACCTCCAGCGGCGGCGTGGCCGTGTCCGGCGCTTCCCCCGCCAGATTGGTCGTCTCCGCCTCCAGCGGCGGCGTGGCGCTGGCCGACATGCACCCTGGCAGCGTCTCTCTGAACCTGTCCAGCGGCAGCCTGCGGCTCAGCGCCATCCGCTGCGCCGACCTGGACGCCGAGAGCAGCAGCGGCTCCGTGCGCCTCAGCGATGTCATCGCCACAGGGAAGATCACCCTGGACTGCTCCAGCGGCAGCATCCGCCTGGACGACTGCGACGCCGCCGCCCTCGACCTGCACTGCTCCAGCGGCAGCATCTCCGGCCACCTGCTGACGGACAAGGACTACCGGCTGAGCTCCACCAGCGGCTCGGTCTACGCGCCCTCCTCCTCCGCGCCGACGGCCGACGGCGAGAAGGGCATCTGCCAGGCGCGCACCACCAGCGGCAGCATCCGCTTCGACTGACACTTCTGCATAAGGACATAATTCATCCGGCGGGGCAGCGATGCCCCGCCGGATCATTATTTCTTATAAGTCCAGTGCCGCGTGATAGGCCCGGTGCGTCGCGCCGCGGATGATGTCCGGCTTCACGCAGTCGCCGATGACCTCCACGATGGGGGCCGTGCCCCGCAGGGCGTCCACCGCCTCCCGCCGGGGCCGCAGCCCCGCCGCGCACAGCACGGTGTCCGCCTCGATGAAGACCCGCTCCCCCGCCGCGTCCACGCACTCCAGGCCCGCGGTGGTGATCTCCACGGCCCGCAGTCCGGCGCGCACATCGGTGTGGGCCGCAAGCTGGGCCAGCAGCGCCGGGCGGTGGCGCGGGTTGGCGTCCACGGCCACGGCGTCGCGCAGCTCGACGATGGTGACGCTGCGCCCGGTCTGGGCCAGGTAAAGCCCGCTTTCGCAGCCCACCAGCCCGCCGCCCAGCACGGCAACGCGCTGCCCGACTTCCCCTTCGCGCTGCTCCAGCTGCGTGCCGTAGATGACGTTCGGCCCGTCGATGCCGGGGATGGGCGGCGTCGCCGCCTCCGCCCCCAGAGCGACGAAGAGCGCGTCCGGCGCGAAATCGCGCACGAACTCCGGCGTCACTTCGGTGTTCAATCGCACCTCCACGCCCAGCAGCTCCATCCTGCGGCGCATGGTCGCGGTGTACTTCGGGAGCGCCGCTTTGAACGGCACATTGCTCTCGCAGCGCAGGTTGCCCCCCAGCGCGCCGGTTTTTTCGCAGAGTGTCACGCGGTGGCCCCGCTGCGCCGCCGTCACGGCGGCCTGCATCCCGCCGGGGCCGCCGCCGGCGATCAGAAGGCGCTTCGGCGCCGTGGGCGGCGGGGCGAACTTGGCCTCGTACTCCCGGCCGATCTGGGGGTTGAGGGCGCAGATGCGGGTCTGGGTCAGCATCCGCTCGGCGTGACAGGTCAGGCAGCGGATGCAGCGCAATATTTCATCCGGGCGGTTCTGCTCCACCTTTTTCGGCAGCTCGGGGTCGGCCAGCAGCGCCCGGGCCATGCACACCACGTCTGCCTGCCCGTCGCGCAAGATGGCCTCCATCTGCTCCGGCTCATTCAGTGCCCCCACGGTGGCGACGGGGACGTGCACCTTTTCCCGGATGGCCGCGGCGAAATGCACGTTGCAGCCGGGGGCGGAGAACATGGGCGGGTGGGTCACGGAAAAGTCCGGCTCCCCGCCTGCGGAGACGTGGAGCAGCTCCACCTTGTCCTGCACCATCTGGGCAAAGGCGATGGCCTGCTCCTGCGTGATGCCGCCCGGCGCCGTCTCCATGGCGGAAAAGCGCAGCTCGATGGGGAAGCCGGGGCCCACGGCGGCGCGCACGGCGTCCAGCACCTCCAGCGTCAGGCGGGCGCGGTTTTCCAGCGGCCCGCCGTACGCGTCCGTCCGCCGGTTGGTCAGCGGCGAGAGGAACTGGTGCAGCAGCCAGCCGTGGCCGGCGTGGAGCATCAGCATGTCGAAGCCCGCCCGCTTCACCAGCGCCGCGCCCCGCGCGAAGCAGTCCACGGCAGCGCGGATCTGCGCGCTCGTCATGGCCTCCACCGCCGTGCCGGTGGGCAGCGTGCAGGCGCTGGGCCCGTAGTGCACCGCGCTGTCGCGCTGCCGCTCCGATGCCACCACGTCAAAGTCCGAGAGCATCCCGGCGTGGTTCAGTTCGATGGAGGCCAGCGCCCCGTGGCGGCGGATGGCGCGGGCGGCGTTGGTCAGCCCGGCCAGCACGCCGGGGTTTTGCAGGTTGATGAGCCGCCCGTGGCTTTTGCCGTTGACGTAGTCCACGCAGGCCTCGCTGATGGTCACCACCGCCGCGCCGCCCCGGGCGCGGTTTTCGTAAAAGGCGATGGCCCCTTCGGTGAGGCAGCCGTCCTCCGTCAGGTCCGGAAAGCCCATGGGCGCGGAGCACATGCGGTTGCGCAGCGTCACATTGCCCAGGCGCAGAGGAGCGCAAAGGTGCGGATACCGGGGCTGATATGGCTTGGTCATGGCAAAAATCATCCCTTTGCATTTATGATTGAAAAACAGTATAGCAGACTCTGCGCAAAAAGAAAACACCGCAGTCCCGCCTCTCCGGGCAAATCTCGGTGCGACAAACAGAAAACGTGCCTCCCGGAAGCCCCGGAAGGCACGTTTCCCTCTTTCATTCCTTCGTCATGCGATGACCGCGGCGGCCTTCGCGTGTTCGACATACATGGTTTGGATCTCCGGGTACTCGCCCATGCCCTTGAGGATGCACCGGACAGCGGCGCCCTCCCGCTCCAGCCGGGATTTCCAGGAGTCCGGCTCCGGGCCGGCCATGTCGTTGGTGGCATGGTCCCCGGCCACCACCATCAGCGGGGCCAGCCAGACCGTGGCGGGCTTTTCCTGCCGCACCTGAGCCAGAACGGGCTCGAAGCCGGGTGTGAACTCCACGGTGCCCACGGCGAAGCGGCCGAAGCCGTCCCGGCGGAAATTGTACTCCAGCAGGGAATACACGTTGAAGTCGGTCCGATCGCTGCCGTGTCCCATCAGCGCCAGCATGTCGCCGGGGGCGGCAGAGCCTGCATAGGTCTGCTCCAGCAGCTTTGTCAGCTTTTCCAGATCCGCCGCGTCCGTCAGAAGCGGCCTGCCCAGAGCGATGTGCGCAAAGCGCCCCGTCCACCCGGCCACCTTGTCGGCGGTCATCTTCATCTCAAAGCCGTCCAGCATAAAGGTGGGCTGCACCAGCACGTCCGTCACGCCATCGGCTTCCATGCGCGCGCATGCCTCGTCCAGCGTGTCGTACACCGGTCCGCCGTTTTCGCGGAGTTTTTTCAGGATGCGCCCGCTGGTCCACGCCCGGTAGAACGTCCGGTCGGGGAACGCCTGCGTCAGCGCGCCCTCGATGGCCTCCAGCGTCGCCTTTCTCGTCTCCGCAAAGGAGGTGCCGAAGCTGACCACCAACAGTGCCTTGCTCATTGTAATGTCTCCTTTTTTGTCTCTGCTGCTGCGCCTGCAGCGCCATAGAAAAGTGTATCATCCCGCTTTTTGAATGTCCAATGCCTTTTCTTTATCGAATCCCATTTGCTTTTTGCCCCGGAAGCGGCTATACTGGGATGCGTTATTATCCAATCGCATAACCGGAGGTACACCATGCCCGCCATTCGCCTCATCGCCCTGGATCTGGACGGCACGCTGCTCGATTCGGAAAAGCGCCTGAGCAAGGAAAACTTCGACGCGCTGCAGCGGGCCCACCGCGCCGGGGCCTGTATTGTCCCGGCCACGGGCCGCTTTTTCGCCGCCATGCCGGCGGTGGTGCGCGCCCTGCCCTTTCTGCGCTATGCCATCACCATCAACGGCGCCCGCGTCTCCGACGCGTCGGACAGCCAGGTGCTCTACACCGCTGAGATCCCGGGCGCACAGGCGCTGGAGATCATGGCCTGGCTGGACACCCTGCCCGTCATCTATGACTGCTATAAGGACAACGCCGGCTGGATGACGGAGGCCATGCAGCGCCGTGCTGACGAGTTCGCCCCGGACAGGCACTATCTGGAGATGCTGCGCACCCTGCGCACACCCGTGCCGGAGCTGAAGGCCTTTGTGGCCCAAACCGGCGGCGATGTGCAGAAGATCCAGTTTTTCACCCGGGACCTGGATTTGCGGGAGGAAGTGCTGGCCTCCTGCGCCCGGCGCTTTCCCGGCACGGTGGCCAGCGCCTCCTGCCCCAACAATGTGGAGATCAACGCCGCCGCGGCCACGAAGGGCGAGGCCCTGCGGGGCCTGTGTGATGCTCTGGGCATCGCGCTGGAGGAGACCATCGCCTTCGGCGACGGGCTGAACGACATCTCCATGCTGCGCGCAGCCGGTCTCGGCGTAGCCATGGGCAACGCCGTGCCCGCTGTCAAAGCCGCCGCCGATGAGGTGACCGCCGACTGCGACGCCCACGGCGTGGCCGACGTGGTGGCGCGCTTTTTCCCCGAAACCGAAGCGAAACAGGAGGAATCAGTATGACGGATCCGAAGCTCTGGCGCGATCTCCCGGTGCGGGAGGCGCAGCGCACGGTGCTGGCCGACGACGAAGGCTACACCCTCACGAAAATGTCCGCCCTGCCCTGCCGCGGCCCGGCGCCCCACAGCCACCCCCACAAGCAGCTTGTCTACGTCCTGCACGGCGCCGGCGCGATGCTGGTGGGCGATGCGCTGATCGAGGTGCGCGCCGGCAGCGTGGTGGCCGTGCCGCCCGGCGTGCCCCACATCATGCACCACGTCACCGAGCCCACCGAATGGCTGGAATATTTCACCCCCGGGCGGGAGGACTGGCGCTGAGCGGATTGAAACCGGCGGCGCTGTCTGCTATACTTGCATCAAATAGAAATATCTGGAGGATAAAGCGATGCTGAAAGCCTTGAAAAAAGAAGTTCTGGACGCCAACCTGATGCTGCCGGCCCACGGCCTGGTCACCTTCACCTGGGGCAACGTCTCCGGCATCGACCGGGAGCGCGGATTGGTGGTCATCAAGCCCTCCGGCGTGCCCTATGAGACCATGACCGCCGAGGACATGGTGGTCGTCGATCTGCAGGGCAACGTGGTGGAGGGCAAATGGAAGCCCTCCAGCGACACGCCCACGCACCTGGCGCTGTATAACGCCTTTTCCTGCATCGGCGGCGTGGTGCACACCCACTCCCGCTGGGCCACCACCTTTGCCCAGGCCGGGAAGAGCATCCCCGCCATGGGCACCACCCACGGCGACTATTTCTACGGCGACATCCCCTGCACCCGTCCCATGACCGATGAGGAGATCGGCGGGGAATATGAGGCGGAGACCGGCAAGGTCATCATCGAGACCTTCTCCGCCCCCGGCCGCAGCGCCGAGCGCATCCCCGGCGTGCTGGTCTTCTCCCACGGTCCCTTCGCCTGGGGCAAGGACGCCTTTGAGGCGGTGCACAACGCCGTGGTGATGGAGGAGGTCGCCTTTATGGACTGGCACGCGCTGATGCTCAACCCCTATCACCGGGATATGCAGCAGTCCCTGCTGGACCGCCACTATCTCCGCAAGCACGGCCCCGGCGCCTATTACGGCCAGGGCGGGGACGGGAAATGAAGCTCTATTTTGCCGGCTCCATCCGGGGCGGCCGGGCCGACGCGGCGCTCTACGCCCGGCTGATCGCGCGCATGCAGCGCCGCCACCGCGTTCTGACGGAGCACATCGGCGCCCCCTCCGCCTTCCCCACCGTTGAGGCTGACATGACCGACGCGGAGATCTGGAAGCAGGACATGGCCTGGCTGCGCGAGTGCGACCTGGTGATCGCCGAGTGCACCACCCCCTCCCACGGCGTGGGCTATGAGCTGGCTATGGCGCAGCAGTGGAACAAGCCGGTGCACATTTTCTATGACGCCCGCCGCGCCGTGCTCTCCGCCATGCTGACCGGGGACCCTTATTACACGATCCACCCCTACGAAAGCGAAGAGGCGCTGATCGCACAACTGGACGCGCTGCTGGAAGAATAATTCAAAATGCCGGGGCATCGCCCCGGCATTTGTGATGTTTCATCTTTATGCTTCCTTGCGGAAATAGCAGAAGGTGCCGTCCTCCCCGTCGGGGCGCATGTGGGCGGCGAGCATCCGCAGCGAAGCGGCGTTTTCCCTGTAGCTGCGGGCCGTGACGGCGGAAAGGTGCAGGGAGGAAAGCCCCCAGTCGGCCATGGCGCCGAAGGCCTCGGCGCCGTAGCCGTGGCCGGAATACTCCGGCGCGATGCGGCAGCCCAGCTCGGCGCTGCCCCGGCCGGTGAAGCGGTAAAGCACCACCTCGCCGATGCACTTCCCCTCCAGGCGCACGGCCAGATTCAGCGTCATGTGCCGGGCAAAATCCTGCCGCGCCACGTCCAGGAAATAGTCCTCCAGCGGCTCGCCATGCCAGTCTTCGCGGTAGTCATAGCCCCAATAGCGGTTGCGCGCATCGTCCAGGCACAGGCGGTTATAGGCCGCGCGGTCGGAGTCCGTCAGCGCGCTGAGCGTCAGGCGCGCGGTGCGGATCGTGGGCAGTTCCGCCAGGGCGTAAAGCTCATTTTCCACATGGAAGAGGTAGTGCGATGCGGCATCGCGCTGATGGCTGACGCGCACACGCGGATAGCGCGCCAAAAGCCGCGGCGCCTTCTCCGCCGGGACGGAGAGCGCCAGCGGCACCTCCTGCTCGGCGCACCAGGTCTCGACGGCCTCCAGCGCCCTGTCCTCCTCCCCCTCCGGGCCGGGGATCGGGTAATCAAAGCAAATCGCTTCGCCCATGCGCCTGCGCAGCAGCAGGCAGCCCGCCGCCTCAGCCCAGGCAAGGGACTGTGCTTCCGGCTCACCACACTTGTCCGGGGCGAGCGCGCAGCTTTCGTAATCGCGGCGCAGGCGGCACAGGTCCTGCTGCGTCATCGCTTGAAATTCCAAGGGCATCCTGCCTTTCCAGCGTCCTGTTTTCTCCGACAAAGAAGGGCCGAACACGCCGGTGTTCGGCCCTTACGGCGTCATTATAGTCCCGATGCAGGCCCTTGTCAATTTCCGAAAAGGCCCTTTAGAAAGTCGGAGAGCGTCTCGAAAATGAGGCTCTGTCCGGCGGCGGAGGGATGGATGCCGTCGGCGCACAAAAGCGCCTCCGGCCGCCGCTGGTCGCGCAAAAACGCGCCCCGCAGATCGATGAGGGGCACCCGCTCCTCCCTGGCAAGATGCTCCACCATGCCGGAGTAGGACTCCTGCCAGCGGTAGATGTGCTCCACGTCCCCCAGCCAGCGGACGATGTTGTCCCGGCTCAGGCCGCCCCGGCACAGGAAGCGCAGATACAGCTCGGAGTTGATCGGCGGCAGGGTGGCAAGGGTCACCTTGCGTCCGCTTCCGCGCAGCAGGCGGATGGCCCGGCGGTAGGATTCCATGAATTTCTCCGGCGGGGTCTTGCTCTCGTGCACCGCCTCCGGCGCGCCGGCCACCGCGGCCCAGTCAAAGTCGCAGTCGTTGCCGCCCAGCTCCAGAAGCGCATGCGTCTCCTCTTCACAGGCCTCGGCGCTGTCCCGCTCGATGCGGGGCATGGCCTTGCCGATGGTGTTGCCGAAGCGGGAACGGTTGGTGATCTGCAAGCCGAAGGTCTCCGCCAGCCGCGTCTCCCAGCTGTGGTCGATCACATAGCGCCCGTCCTGAAAGCGCACGCCCCGCAAAATCGAATCGCCGTACACTGTCACATTCACGCAAATCGCCTCCGCATCGGTTTATCTAATCTTGTATATTAGATTATCTTGCTTGTGCAAAAAAGTCAAGAGCCTCCGGCGCAAATTCACAGAAAATTTTGATTTGGCCGGGAGAAAAAAGTTTACTTCAACACTTTCCCGTGGTAAAATGGCAGAAATCCAAAAGAAATGGGGAATCCCGTATGAAACAGTTGTTGCTGGGCAACGCTGCCGCCGCCCGCGGGCTTTATGAAGCGGGCGTGGCCGTGGCCTCCAGCTATCCCGGCACGCCGAGCACCGAGATCACGGAGGAGCTCGCGAAATTTGACGAGGTCTGCTGTGAGTGGGCGCCCAATGAAAAGGTGGCCATGGAGGTGGCCTTCGGCGCGTCTCTGGCGGGCAAGCGCAGCTTTTGCGCCATGAAGCACGTGGGCCTGAACGTGGCCGCCGACCCGCTTTTTACCGTAAGCTATACCGGCGTGAACGCCGGCATGGTCATCGCTGTGGCGGACGACGCGGGGATGCACTCCTCCCAGAACGAGCAGGATTCCCGCCACTACGCCCGCTCCGCCAAGCTGCCGATGCTCGAGCCCGCCGACAGCGCCGAGGCGCTGGCCTTTGCCAAGCTGGGCTACACCCTCTCCGAGCAGTTCGACTGCCCGGTGCTGCTGAAAATGTGCACCCGCATCGCCCACTCCCAGTCCGTGGTGGAGACCGGCGCGCGCACGGAGGGCCCGGAGAAGCCCTATGAAAAGAACATTGCCAAGTATGTCATGATGCCCGGCAACGCCATCCGCCGCCACCCGCTGGTGGAGCAGCGCATGGCCGCCCTGGCCGAATGGGCCGAGACCGCGGAAGTCAACCGCGCCGAGCCCGGACGGGACAGCAGCATGGGCATCATCACCTCTTCCACCTCCTATCAGTACGTCAAGGAGGTCTGCGGCGACCGCTTCCCGGTGCTGAAGCTGGGCATGGTGTGGCCGCTGCCGGAGAAAAAGATCCGCGCCTTCGCCGCCGGGGTAAAAAAGCTCGTGGTGGTGGAGGAGCTGGACAGCTTCATCGAGACCTATGTGCGCGAGCTGGGGCTGGAATGCACCGGCAAGGCGCTGTTCCCGCCGCTGGGCGAATTCTCCCAGAACCTCGTGGCGGAAAAGCTGGGGCTGCCCGTCCCCGGGGGCGCGGCGCTTTCCGTCCCCATCCCCGCCCGGCCGCCGGTCATGTGCGCCGGCTGCCCCCACCGGGGCCTGTTCTACACCCTCAGCCGCAACAAGTGCACCGTGCTGGGCGACATTGGCTGCTACACCCTGGGCGCGGTGGCGCCGCTGGCGGCCATGGAGATGACGCTTTGCATGGGCGCCTCCGTCAGCGCGCTGCATGGCTTCAACAAGGCCCTGGGCGCGCAGAGCGAGGGCAGGACCGTCGCCGTCATCGGCGACAGCACCTTTATGCACTCCGGCATGACGGGACTGGCGGACATCGCCTACAACCAGTCCAACTCCACCGTCATCATCCTGGACAACTCCATCACCGGCATGACCGGCCACCAGCAGAACCCCACCACCGGCTACAACATCAAGGGCGACCCCGCCGGGAAGATCGACCTGGAGGCCCTGTGCCGGGCCATGGGCTTTGCCCGCGTCCGGGTGGTGGATCCCTATGACCTGGCCCAGTGCGACGCCGTGCTGAAGGAGGAGCTGGCGGCGGCGGAGCCCTCCGTCATCATCTCCCGCCGGCCCTGCGCGCTGCTGAAGTATGTGAAGCACCCCGGCCCCATCGCCGCGGACGCCGACAAATGCGTCGGCTGCAAAAACTGCATGCGCATCGGCTGCCCCGCCATCTCCGTGCGCGCCGGCAAGGCCGTCATCGACGCCACGCTGTGCGTCGGCTGCGGCGTGTGCGCCCAGCTCTGCAAGGTCGGCGCCCTTCCGGGCGGGAAAAAGGAGGCGTGAGAACATGAAATCCATGAACATCATGATCGTCGGCGTCGGCGGCCAGGGCAGTCTGTTGGCCAGCAAGCTGCTGGGGCAGCTTCTGCTCTCCCGAGGCTATGACGTGAAGGTTTCGGAGGTGCACGGCATGAGCCAGCGCGGCGGCAGCGTGGTGACCTATGTCCGCTGCGGCGAGCGCGTCGCCTCCCCTGTCATCGACCGGGGCGAGGCGGACTTCATCGTCTCCTTCGAGCTTCTGGAAGCGGCCCGCTGGCTGGAGTTTCTGCGCCCCGGCGGCCAGATCGTCACCTCCACCCAGCAGATCGACCCCATGCCGGTCATCACCGGCGCTGCCGAATACCCCGGTGCGCTGGTGGACGCCATGCGCGCATCCGGTGCGCAGGTGGACGCGCTGGACTGCCTGGCGCTGGCCGAGCGCGCCGGCAGCAGCAAGGCCGTGAACATCGTGCTGATGGGCCGGCTGTCCCACTACTTTGACCTGCCGGCCGAGGCCTGGGACGAGGCGCTGCAGGCCGTGGTGCCGCCGAAATTCCTGGAGCTGAACCGCAAGGCCTTCGCCCTCGGGCGCGAGGCATAAGGAATCCGCAGACAGCAAGCAGCCGCCGCCCGAAGTATGGGCGGCGGCTGTTGTTATATCTTTGGCTCAATAGTTTTCCGCGTTGACCTCGAAATAGGCCTGCGGGTGGTCGCAGACGGGGCAGACCTCCGGCGCGGCGGTGCCCACCACGATGTGGCCGCAGTTGCGGCACTCCCAGACCTTGACCTCGCTCTTTTTGAAGACCTCCTGGGCCTCCACGTTGTGCAGAAGTGCGCGATAGCGCTCCTCATGGTGCTTTTCGATGGCGCCGACGGCCCGGAATTTGGCGGCCAGCTCGGCAAAGCCCTCAGCCTCGGCGGTCTTGGCGAAGCCTTCGTACATGTCGGTCCACTCATAGTTCTCGCCGTCCGCCGCGGCGGCCAGGTTTTCGGCGGTGGTGCCGATGCCGCCCAGCTCCTTGAACCACATCTTGGCGTGTTCCTTCTCGTTGTCGGCCGTCTTGAGGAAGAGGGCGGAGATCTGCTCAAAGCCCTCCTTCTTCGCCTTGGAGGCGAAATAGGTGTACTTGTTGCGGGCCTGGCTCTCGCCTGCAAAGGCGGCCTCCAGGTTCTTTTCGGTCTGGGTTCCTGCGTATTTGTTTGCCATGGTCATTCCATCCTTTCGTGCGGTTTTGGCGCCGGGCGCCGATCGGTCATATACTGTCGTAATCAGTATAACACGCCGCAGGGTCGAAAACAAGCGGGCAAGTGGGCACTTGTAATCTCCGGAGAAACGTGATATACTGTTGATTCAAGTCGTTAAAAGGAGAAACCCGATGGTTTTTGACAATGTTTTGCAGGCCGTGGGCCACACGCCGCTGGTGCGCCTGCGCCGCATGCCCGAGGCGGACAGCGCCGAGATCCTGGTGAAATTTGAAGGACTGAACGTGGGCGGCTCCATCAAGACCCGCACCGCGCTGCATATGATCGAGCAGGCGGAGGCAGCCGGGCTTCTGCACCCGGACACCATCATCGTGGAGCCCACCAGCGGCAACCAGGGCATCGGCCTGGCGCTGGTCGGCGCGGTGAAGGGCTATCACACCGTCATCATCATGCCCGACTCCGTCAGCGAGGAGCGGCGCAAGCTCATCCGCCACTACGGCGCGGAGGTCCGCCTGGTGCACGACGCCGGGGACATCGGCGCGTGCATCGAGCAGTGCCTGGAGACGGCGCTGGCCATGCAGCGGGACGACAGCCGGGTGTTCGTGCCCCAGCAGTTCGTGAATCCCAACAACGTGAAGGCACAGAAGCAGTTCACCGCGGAGGAGATTCTCTCCCAGGCGGACCGCCCCATCCACGGCTTTTGCTCCGGCATCGGCACCGGCGGCACCATCACCGGCATCGGCGAGACGCTGAAGGCGCTCAACCCCCAGATGACCATCTGGGCTGTGGAGCCGGAAAACGCCGCGATTCTGGCTGGCGGTACCGTAGGTACCCATCTGCAGATGGGTATCGGAGATGGCCTGATTCCCGACAATCTGAACCAGAACATCTATGAGGATATCTATATCGTCTCTGACGAAGAGGCACTGGCTACCGCCCGGGATCTGGCCCGAAAGGAGGGCCTCATGTGCGGAATTTCCTCCGGTACCAACGTTGCCGCAGCGATCCAGCTGGCGAAGAAGCTGGGATCCGGCAAGACGGTGGTCACGATTCTGCCCGATACGGCAGAGCGGTATTTCTCCACTCCGCTGTTTGAAG
>SVKR01000023.1 GCA_015068365.1 Oscillospiraceae bacterium | reverse complement strand
CGATCTTCACGAACGGGGCGAGGTAGGTATCGAAGCTCGAAAACGCCTGCGCGCCGGCCCACTCGTTCTGCATGATGCCGAGGAAGTTGACCATCTGGTTGCAGAGCGTTGCCAGGTGCTTGGCAGGGGAAGAGGTGATCTTGCCGGGCACGCCGCCCAGGCCCTCCTGGATGAGCTGCTTCAGGCTCCAGCCGGCGCAGTAGCCGGTGAGCATGCTGAGGTCGTGCAGGTGCAGCGCAGCGCTGCGGTGCGCCTCGGCGACCTCGGGATCGTAGATCTCGCTGAGCCAGTAGTTGGCGGTGATGGCGCCGGAGTTGGAGAGGATGAGGCCGCCCACGGAGTAGGTGACGGTGGAGTTCTCCTTCACGCGCCAGTCGTTGATCTTCAGATAGTTGTCCACCAGGTCCTTGTAGTTCAGCAGGGCCGAGCCGACGTTGCGCACCTTCTCGCGCTGCTTGCGGTAGAGGATGTAGGCCTTCGCCACATCGGCATAGCCGGCCTCGGACAGCACCTTTTCCACGCTGTCCTGGATCTCCTCCACGCTGATAAGCCCGTCCTTGATCTTGGGCTCGAAATCACTGGTGACGCGCAGGGCCAGCATGTCCATCACCGTGGGGTGGGTCTGGCGGTTCTGCGCCTCAAAGGCCTTGTTGATGGCCGCGCTGATCTTGCGGATATCGAAATCGGCAATCTTGCCGTCTCTCTTTATGACCTGGTACATCGCGTTTCCTCCCATGAATGCGCCGGCGGATGGCGCCGCCGGCTGATCTTCGCTCCCATACTATACCACGCCCCTCGGGGCATGTCAAGGGGAAAACAACAAGATATTGTGCCACAAACGGTTACAGCGCCACTACATAAGCCAATATGTAGTGGCGCTGTGGCAAGCTCTATTGTGCGCGGAAACGAAGCTTTTTATGCGTCGCCGCGGATCCCGACCGACCCCACGAACGGCCGCACGATGTCCGCGAAGCGCTGCAAATCCGCGCTTTCCGGGGCGTGGAAGCCGGCGAAGGCCACGGTGTCCCGGTCGGTGAAGGGCTGCAAAAAATAGCGCTTCGCCCCGGAGATCATCTCCCCGATGGCGGCGAAGGAGGCGTCGTCGTGCAGCTCAGCCATGACGGTGGTGCGGAACTCACAGTCCGCCTTTCCCTCCTTCAAAAGCGCGATGGAGGCATAGACCGGGGCCATATCAAACTCCTCCACCCCGCAGGTCTCGGCATAGCGGGCCGGGGAATTTTTCACGTCCATGGCCACATAGTCCGCCAGGTGCGCGTCCAGCACGCGCGCTAGCGCGTCGGGGAAGCAGCCGTTGGTGTCCAGCTTCACGGCGTAGCCCAGGTCGCGCACGCGCGCCATCAGCTCCGGCAGATCGGCGCGCAGAAGCGGCTCGCCCCCGGTGAAGGCCACGCCGTCCAGCATCCCCTGCCGCTTTTTGAGAAAGTCCAGAAGCGCCGCGTCGTCCATCACCGGCTCCGCCGCCGCGGCGTCCAGAAGCTCGCTGTTGTGGCAAAAGGGGCAGCGCAGGTTGCACCCGGCCAGGAACACCGTGCAGGCCACCCGGCCGGGGAAATCCAGCAGCGTCAGCTTTTGCAGTCCGTGGATGGTCATTTGCCGCCATCCCTCCCCGCCTTGTCCAGATTGGCGCGCAGAATGGCGGTGATGCGCCCGAAGTTGCCCCGCTCATGCGGGACGGTGCATCCCACGCAGTTTTTCACGCCGGTTTTCGTATAGGTGAAATTGCCCCCGCAGCGCTCCCCTAGGAAATAGAGGGGGCAGTAGCAGAACAGGCAGTTGAAGTCCTCCGGGTCCACGCCGGCGTGGCAGGGGAAGTATTCGCAGTCCGTGTGCCGGAAAAAGGCGTAGGCCTTCCCTTCCCAGTCCGGGTGCTTGTTGTCGTCCATGATCTCACTCCTCCGGCAGCGAAAGCAGCTCGTCGTCGATGCGCTGGCCTTTTTTCAGCACCAGAAAGCGCGCGTCGGGCCAGGGGCCGGTCAGCAGCTCGGCCAGATAGCGGGCCGAGGCCGGGATGACCTTCTGCTCCAGGTGCAGCCCCTCGGCGATCATCTTCGTCCCGGCGATGAGCGGCTCGATGGGCGCGATGCCGCAATCGAGAAGCCCCAGGGTCTTGTAGTGGCCGAACATGCTCTTCTCCAGCTCCTCGGTCAGCTCCTCGCCGTACTGCTCCAGCATGTGCTGGTGCTCCACCCAGATGTTCCGCTCGCCCCGCAGCCAGCCCTCCGTGAAAAAGTAGGCGCTCAGCTCCCTTGAGACGGCCAGCCGCCGCTGCACCGAGCCCAGCAGCAGCGAGATGCAGTCGTCCACGCGGGGGACGATCAGCTCGTCCACCGGAACGGTGAGGCCGTGGATGGCGTTACCGCAAAAGCCCATGGCCAGCAGCACCCGCCCTTCGCCGATCTCGTCCAGCCCGGCCTGCACGGCCCGGCGCAGCTCCGCCGGGACGTTGTGCAGCCCCTGCTCCAGCCAGATCACCGGCGCGTCGCAGCAGGTTTCCCGCATGGCCCAGTCCAGCTCGTCGGAGATGGTCTTGCACGCGATGATGGAAGTTTTCATTGGCAGTCAGTTCCTCACAAATCTTGCCGCCAGCGCCCGGTTGGCGCGGGCGATGGCCTCTTCCGTCAGCCCGGCGGAGGCGAGCAGGCGGTACTCCGTCTCCGTCCCGGCCCCGTGGGGTACCCCCACGGCCCCGGAATCCGAGCCGGCAGCGATCCGCACGCCGCGCGCGGCGGCCAGCTTTACCATGGCAAGCTGCCGCTCCACCGTGCGCCGGGCCGCGTCATCATTGAAGCCCGCCCGCCCGATGAAGGCGTGCGTGGCCGCCACGGTGGGCACCCAGATGCAGTCCGATTCCGCCAGGGCGGCAAGGCAGTCTGCGTCCATGAAATAGCCGTGCTCGATGCTGTCCGTCCCCGCGGCGATGGCGGCGTGCACCGTCTCCGCCCCGTTGACGTGGGCCATGACGGCAAAGCCCTCGCCGTGGGCGATGGAGACCAGCTCGCATATCTCCTCCGCGCCCAGGCCCGGGCAGGACAGCTCCCCGTAGTTCATAAATGTGATGACCCCGGAGAACATCAGCTTGATGAAGTCCGCCCCCTCGGCCCTGGCCGCGGCGATGAGGGCGCGGTAGTCCCCCAGGTCCTGCCAGGCCCGGCCCACGATGGAGCCGTAGCGCCCGGCCTTGTGGATGGCGAAGGCGGGGGAGCGGTATTCGATGCCCCGCTCCCCTGCCCGCGCCCGCGCGTATAAGCTGACGCCCAGCGCGTCCCCCCCGTCGCGGAAATAGCGGACGCCGGCGCGCTCCAGCGCGTCTAAAAACTGCTCCACGGCCGGCGCGTCCACGCCGTGGGTGTGCCGGGCGCGGGCGGCGCGAAAGTCCGCCCCGTCCATCAGCGCGTGGCCGTGGCACTCATAAAGCTGCCTGCTCATTCTTCCTCGTCAAAGGCCATGTACTCCACGTAGTTTTCCATGAACTCCTTGGAGGAGGAAAGCTCCAGGTAGGTGCATTTCTTATCAAAGGCCTGCAGCGCCGCTTCCCCGGCGTCGGCCAGGGACAGCGCCGCCCCGGCGCCGGCCGCGTTGCCGACGTGGACGATCTTCTCCAGCGGCACCTGGGGCAAAAGCCCGATGTGCAGCGCGCTGCGCTTGTCCAGAAAGCTGCCGAAGCCCCCGGCGATCACCAGGCTGGTGATGTCCTTCGCGGTCTTGCCCTGCAGCTGCAGCAGCGTCTCCGCCCCGGCGCGGATGGCGCTTTTGGCCAGCTGCACCTCGCGGATGTCCTGCGCGGAGATGAACACGTCGTCCTTCAGCCGGAAGGCCAGGGTGTCGTCCTCGCGGCGGAAGATGCGGTAGCGCACCTTTTCCGGGGCCTCCTCGGGGGGCAGCATGCGTCCGGCCTCGGTGACGGCGCCCACGGTGAGCATGGCGGAGATGGCGTCCACCAGTCCGCTGCCGCACACGCCGATGGCCTTGCCCTCGCCGATGACGTGGACCGTCACGTCCCCGTCCTTGGCGGTGACCTTGTCCACCGCGCCGGGGGAGCCGTCCATGCCGCAGGAGATCTCCGCGCCCTCAAAGGCCGGGCCGGCGGCGGTGGCGCAGGTGACGAAGCCCGCGGCGTTGCCCAGGCCCATCTCGCCGTTGGTGCCGATGTCCACGTAAAGCCACAGGCCCTCCGCCTCCGGCGCGCCGGAGGCCACCAGCCCGGCGGTGATGTCGCCGCCGACATAGCCCGCCACACAGGGGCAAATGTACACGTCCGCGTCGATGCCCAGCTCCGGCAGGCAGTCGGCGCACTTCCAGTGGTCGCCGAACAGGCTCTCCGGCGTGAAGGGCGCCACGCCGATGTTCGTCGGGTCCAGCCCGGTGAACAGATGCTCCATCACGGTGTTGCCCGCGATGGCGATGCGGCGGATCTCATGCTTGTCGTGCCCGGTCTTTTTGCACAGATCCTCCGCCAGCGCGGCGATCTGCGCGCGCACGGCGTCGCGCAGCGCGGGCAGCTTGCCCACGCTGGCGCAGGTGATGCGGCTGATGACGTCCGCGCCGTAGCTGCGCTGGGCGTTGCGTCCGCCCTCCGCGCCCAGGCGCCTGCCGCTTTCCAGGTCATAGAGAAAGGCCGCCACGGTGGTCGTGCCGATGTCCACGGCAAAGCCCAGCCCCGTGCCGCCGGGGGCGATGTCCCCCGCGCCGGCGGTGACCACGTTCATCTTCTCCTTGACCTTCAGCGTCACGGTCAGATCGCCCGCCGGATAATAGCGGCAGGCCAGCAGCTCGGTGTTTTCCACGTCGCGCTCGCCCAGGCCCTCCACGCTGCGGACGCGTCCGGTGACGGTCACCAGGCATTTTTTGCAGGTGCCCTGCCCGCCGCAGGGGGCGTCCGGCTCGCGGTAATCCTCCGCGCGCAGGGTGTTCAGAATGGTCTCCCCGCCGGAGACAGGGATCTGCTCGGTCTCGGTGCCGCGCACCACGGTCATGAGAAATCGCGCCATGTCTGGCCTCCTTACACTTGTTTGAAACGGCACGCCGAGCGTTTTCGGCGTGCCGCCACAGAAATTTTTATGGAACTCTCCCGGCTCACTCCGCCGGGTACATCTCCTGAAAAACGCCCCGGACGTGCCCCGCCAGGTACAGCGAGCCGAAGGCCACCACGGCCCCGCGCCGCCCCGCGGCCTTTTCCGCGGCACGGATGCCCCGCGCCACGTCGCTGCCGCAGGCGGACGCCTCCAGCCCCCGCGCCTTCAGGAACTCCGCCAGCTTCCGCGCCGGGAGCGCCCGGTCGCTGAAGGGGGTCAGGCAGATGAATTTCTTGGCGTAGGGCGCCACGATGTCCAGGATCTGGGGATAGTCCTTATCCGCCAGCACGCCCAGCAGGAAGACCACCTTCTGCCCCGGCAGGAGCTTTTCGATGGCGGCGGCCAGCGCCTCAGCGCACTGGGGGTTGTGCCCCCCGTCCAGCAGAAAGAGGGGCTTTTGCCGCAGCACCTCCAGCCGCGCGGGCCACTGCACGGCGGCAAGCCCGGCATCCACCGCCGCGTCCGGAATGGCCCAGCCCCGCTCCCGCAGGGCCTCCACGGTCTCCAGCACGGTGGCGGTATTGTGCAGCTGGTGCGGGCCTAACAGGGCCACGCGCTTTTCCTTCCCGTCCCAGCGGAAGGTCTGCCCGGCCAGCGTCTCGGCCACGGGCTCCATGCGCGCAAAGTCGACGCAGCGCAGCGGGACCTTTTTCTCCGCGCAGACCGCTTTGACGACCTCGGTCACCTCCGGCGCCCCGTCGTAGCACACGGCGTGGCAGCCGGGCTTGATGATGCCGGCCTTGGTGGCGGCGATGGCCTCCAGCGTGTCGCCCAGATACTCGGTGTGCTCCAGGCCGATGTTGGTGATGACGGCCACCTCCGGCGCGTCGATGGCGTTGGTGGAATCCAGCGCGCCGCCCATGCCGACCTCCAGCACCACGATGTCGCACTTCGCCTCATAGAAATACTCCAGGGCGATGGCGGTCACCAGCTCAAACTGGCTGGGGTGGTCGGCCATGGCGTCGGCGATGGCCTTGACGCGCTCCGTGATCTCTGCGAGCACCTCGCCGGGGACATTTTGCCCGTCCACCTGCATCCGCTCGCAAAAATCCTGAATATAGGGGCTGGTGTAAAGCCCCGTGCGATAGCCCGCGGCGCGCGCAATGGCGGAGAGCATCGCGCAGGTGCTCCCCTTGCCGTTGCTGCCGGCCACGTGGATGAATTTCAGCTTTTTCTGGGGGTCGCCCAGCTTTTTGAGGAGCTCCCGCGTCCGGTCCAGGCCGAGGCGGGTGGTGCTCCAGGTATATTGCTCGATGTAATCGATGGCTTCCTGCGCTGTCATGCAAACAACTTCTTTCCGAATTTTCCGAGTGCGCCGGAGATGGCGAACACCACCACGAACTCCACGGGCACAAGGATGGCGGTCTGGACGATGCGGGTGGCCAGAAGCGTGGTGTAGGGCGTGCCCATCAGGATGCTCAGCCAGAAGGAGTTGAGCAGATAGCTCAGCACCAGCTGGTCCACGACCACCGCCATGATGATGTTGGGGACGGACTGCTTTTTGTGGAGGAACAGCCCCCAGCAGATGCCCTTGAGGAACGCGGTCAGCGTGATGCCGAGGAAGATGGTTCCCGTGGGAAACAGGAACGCGCCCAGCAGATCCGCCAGCGCCGCCACGACGGCCGCGGGAATGGGGCCGAACATGATGCCTGCCATGGCGATGGGCACAAAGGCAAAGCCGATCTTCACCACGGGGGTGTTGATGGACAGGAAGCGGTTGAGCACGATCTCCAGGGCGACCAGGACGGCCATGTACACGATGGTACGGGTGTTGAACTTGAATTTTTGCATAAAAATATCCTCCATTTCTGTGACTTGTTGCCACGAAAGGAGGTTTTTGAATTGCCTTCTTCGGTGGCAGCGGACGCGGATACGGCAACGCGGCGTATGAGCTGATGCATGCTTTTGCGCCTTCGTCCCATGGCAACTTCCCATCCATGGGCACTTGACGCGCCGTTCCTACTCTGTCTTACTTACCGGAAATAAAGCTGGGGCTTTGAGCCTGTCCGCACCGCGCGGGTGCGGACAGGCGGGAAGACAATAATTGTTTTTACTGCTGCGGCCCGAAGATACCGTCGCGGAAGTTGGAGATGTACTCCATGCACATATAGTCCTCGCCGATCAGCGCCTCGGCGGCGTAGATGGCGCCGCGCAGGTCGCGGCTGAGAGGATCCATGACGGCGCTGTCCATGCCGGCGTCGATGGCCAGGCAGGCGAACGCGATGTTGACGATCTTGCGGTAGGGCAGGTTGAAGGAGATGTTGGAGATGGCGCCGGAGATGTGGGCCTTGGGATAGTGCTCCTTGATGTAGCGCATGACCTCGCGCACCATGGCGATGCCGTCCTCAGCGGTGCAGAGCATCTCGATCAGCGGGTCGATGTGGATGCGGCTCTCGGCGATGCCGTACTCCTTGGCCTTGGCCATGATGTTGTCCAGCACGCGGATGCGGTCCTCGGCGGTCTTGGGGATGCCGGTGTCATCGCACAGCAGGGCCATCACGTCCCACTTGGTGTCGGCGATCACGGGGAACACGACGTCCATCTTGTCGCCCTCGCCGGAGACGGAGTTGATCATGCCGGGGCGCTTGCAGAACTTCATGCCCTCAATGCAGACCTTGGCGTTGGGGCTGTCGACGGCGATGGGGGTATCGGTAACGGACTGAATGAGGTCGATCATCCAGTGCAGGGTCTCAACCTCGCCCTCTTCCACGCTGGCGCAGCAGTCGATGTAGTCGGCGCCGGCGTCGGCCTGCTTCTTGGCCACGTCCTTGATCCACTCTTCGTTGCGCTCGGCAATGGCCTTGGCCATGGAGGGGATGGAACCGTTGATCTTTTCGCCAATAATAATCATGGGGGTACTAGCTCCTTTCAATTTCAACAATCCGAAAATTGTATTTGTTTCCGGATAGTATTATAATGATTATCGGATGGCGAAAACAATCGTTACTTCGATTGTTTTCGCTGCCAAACGACACGTTTGGCAGCGAATGATTTGAAAAATCATTCGCCCGATGCTCATTGCAATGAATACATGGCAAAACAGCGTTGCTG